>JASHYW010000528.1 GCA_030042885.1 Streptosporangiaceae bacterium
CGGGTCACCGGATCCGGAGACGCTGGCAGAGAACTCAAGTTCTACATGAACGCCCCCGAGCCGGTCGTGATCCAGGTCGACGAGGCGACGCAGCCCAGATCTGTGCAGTGGACGGTGACCGACTGCCCCTTCCTCCCCGACTGGGTTGGAACGCGCCCGGCCTTCACGATCACGGCGGTCGGCGGCGGCGAGTCCGAACTCGGCTTCCGCCATCTCGGTATAGCCAACCTTCGCCCCGCCGGCACGTAATGCATCGACGGGATAAACGAGATGGCCTTCAACTCGGGTGACGCCGGGATTCGGCGGCCGGCTTCCCCCTGCCGGTCTGCCCTTCCACCCGCCGGGGTTCGCAAAAACGACGCGGAGGGAACTGAAAGCCCGGCCTGGGCGCCCAGGCCGGACCTGCCCTGGCGCCCCCTGGGGGGATAGGGGTTACCGGGCAGTAGCCGAGCTTACCGCCCGGTCGGCAGTGCATCGGCCAGCTCGTCCTGGGTCCGCCTCGAATCCCGGATGAGGTGCCCTATGCCTACCCTGCATGCCGCGGTCATCCACCAGGTGCCGTCCATGGCCACGGTGGACGGGGTGAGGTCAGAACCGCTCCGCGGTCGGCTGGCCGTGCTGGCCGGCCCGCCGGCTCGTGGCCTACCTGCGAGGCTACCGCGACCAGCACGCCTGGATCACCGGCCCCCAGACAGCACCCCCGGCACGAGATCGTGCCCCAGGGCCGCACGCGGAAGGCCAGGATCCGGGGACTCTTAGCTCTAAAGATCCTGTCTAAACAGCGACTGCGGCCGGGCGGCCGTCAGATCGCATCTCCGGCCGTTGCCGCTGCTGTTGCGGCAACTGGATGCGGATGCTGACGCTGTCCCGGGTATGTCCGATGCGGGCCGCTGGCCAGTGGCTGGTGATTATGTCGAGCACCCGGCGGTTGCCGTCAAGCACGTCCATCTCCATCAACGTCACGCCCCGGGCCTGGGCCCCGGTGACCAGTGCGCGCATCAGAGCTGAGCCCAGGCCCCGGCCCTGCCAGGCGTCGGCCACCACCACGCCGATGTCCGTCACCCGGGCGCCCTGTGGCCCGGTCCGGTCCACGGCCATGGCGTGCCCGACGATAACCCCGCTCCGGACGGCGACCACGGCGTCGATGGTGTCGGCCAGGCCGCAAAGCTGCCGGAGCAGAGCCCGGCTGGGCATGACTGGCCCGAAGAACCTCAGGTAACGGGTCTGTGCGGAGAGCTCCGCGAAGAAGTCGCTGAGCGCGGCCAGGTCGTCCGGGTGCGCCGGGCGGATGGCGGCGGCTGCGCGGCCGCCGGGCCAGCCGTTCTGGGTTCGCATCACGAACCCAGAATCCTCCTGTCTTGCTGAGTCTGTCAACTAGACTTAGCATACGCTCATGGGACGGCCCTGGATTCTGGACTACGACTCGGCCAACTGCGCGATCGGCGCGGCGGTGGGGATCCTCGGGGAGCGGTCGACGTTCCTCGTGCTGCGGGAGGCCTTCAACGGCGTGCGCCGTTTCGACGACATGCAGCGGCGCACCGGGATGCCGCGGCAGGTGCTCAGTCAGCGCCTGGCTCGCCTGGTGAGCGAAGGGCTGCTCCGCAAGGTTCCGTATCGGGTCAGCGGCCAGCGCAGCCGGGATGAGTACCGGCTCACCGAAAAGGGCCTCGACCTGTACCCGGTGCTGGTGGCGCTGATGCAGTGGGGCGACCGGTATGCGGTCGGCTCGGCTGGCCCGCAGGTCCTGCTGCGGCATCGCGACTGCGGGGAGCCGCTGCGGCTGCAGATGGCGTGCCGGGCCGGGCACATCGTGGGATCTGCCCGCGAAGTCACGCCGGTGCCGGGCCCGGGCGCACGCAAGATCGCCTGACGGCATCCGGCTCCGAGCCCACCCGAGCACCACGAGAAAGCGGATTCACTCCGGCTGCCGGTGAGAGATCGGCCATGCTGAGCCAGCCGGCCTGCCGTAACGGAGGCACGGCGGCCTGGACTATTCATGACGATCCCGACTCGCCCAGCTGAGGAGCACCGATGGACAGCACAGGACCGCGCTATGATGACCTCGCCGCGTTGTATGTCAACTGCACTCTGAAACCGTCACCGGAGCTCAGCCATACTCAGGGGCTGATCGATCTCAGCGCCGGGATCATGCGCAAGCAGGGCGTCCAGGTGGAGACGATCCGGGCCATCGATCACGACATCGCCACCGGGGTATGGCCGGACATGACCGAGCACGGCGCCGCCTCCGACGCCTGGCCGCAGCTTTACCGGAAGGTGCTGGCCGCCGACATCCTCGTGGTCGCAGGACCGATCTGGCTCGGCGACAACAGTTCCGTCACCAAGCGAGTGATCGAACGGCTGTACGGCTGCTCCCACCTGCTCAACGACGCAGGCCAGTACGCCTATTACGGCCGGGTCGCCGGCTGCCTGATCACCGGGAACGAAGACGGCATCAAGCACTGCGCGATGAACATCCTGTACAGCCTGCAGCACCTCGGGTATACCATCCCGCCACAGGCCGACGCCGGTTGGATCGGGGAGGCGGGCCCGGGCCCGTCCTACCTCGACCCAGGCTCGGGCGGCCCGGAGAACGACTTCACCAATCGCAACACCACGTTCATGACCTGGAACCTGATGCACCTCGCCCGGATGCTCAAGGACGCGGGCGGGATCCCCGCCCACGGCAACCAGCGCTCGGAATGGGACGCCGGATGCCGCTTCGACTTCGAGAACCCCGAGCACCGCTGAGGGCCGCCAGCCGCACCTCAGGCCTCAGGGCGGTTACGCCCGCCGGGCGCTCAGGTTTCGCGGATGGCGCGGACCAGGGTGTCGATCGCGGTTGCCGGGCCCTCGTCCCGCCCGACGGTCCGGTGCACGCGTTCGGCCCTTACG
>JASHYW010000529.1 GCA_030042885.1 Streptosporangiaceae bacterium
GCAGTCGTCCTTGTCCCACTGCAGCACGGTGCGGCCGGGCATCCGCGCCCACTCGACCGGGCACACCTCCCCCACCGGCCGGTCGCAGATCACCATGCCGCCGGAATGGATGCCGAGGTGACGCGGCAGCCGCTGCATCTGCGCGGCCAGCTCGGCCACGGCCGTGGGAACCGCGTCCGGGTCGCGCTCATCGGACGGTAGCGACTCCCCATCGGCGACCGCCCCCGGGCCGATCTGGCGCACCCAGGCGTCCGACTGGGCCGGGGTGTAGCCGAGCGCGCGGCCCGCGTCCCGCAGCGCCATCCGCGGCCGGTAGGTGATCACGTTGGCGACCTGCGCGGCCCGGTCCCGGCCGTAGGTGAGGTAGACGTACTGGATGACCTCCTCCCGGCGCCGGTGCTCGATATCCAGGTCGATGTCCGGCGGGCCGTCCCGGCTCTCGGACAGGAACCGCTCGAACAGCAGGTGGTGCGAGACCGGATCGACGTTGGTGATGCCGAGCGCGTAGCACACCGCCGAGTTCGCCGCCGAACCCCGGCCCTGGCACAAGATGTCGTGCTCCTCGCAGAACTCGACGATCTTGTGCACGATCAGGAAGTAACCGGGGAACTTGAGTCGCTCGATCACGTCGAGTTCCCTGGCGATCTGCGCATACGCGCCGGGCACCCGCTCGCGGCCGGGCGGCCCGTACCGCGCCGGGGCCTTCCGCGCGACCAGCTCGCGCAGCCAGGACACCTCCGTGTGACCGGCCGGGACGGGGCAGTCCGGTAGGTTCGGCGCGATCACGCGGAAGTCGAACGCGCACTCGCGGCCCAGTGCGACGGTCCGCTCAAGCACGCCCGGGTAGCGCCGCAGCAGCACAGCCATCTCCGCACCAGACCGCAGGTGGGCCGTGCCCGCCGCGTCCAGCCAGCCGTCCTGGTCCGTCAGGGGCCGCCGGGCCCGGATCGCGGCCAGCGCCTGGCCGAGCCGGGCCTGGCCGGGCACCGCGTAGTGCACGTTGCCGGTGGCGATCACGTCGACGTCCGCGGCCGCCGCGAGCCGGGCCAGCGCGTCGTTCCGTTCGTCGTCGCCGGGATCGTGACGGCAGGTCAGCTCGACCATCACGTTCTCGTGCCCGAACATTCCAGTCAGCTCGGCCAGCTCCCGCCAGGCCGCGGCCGGACCGCCGGCCGCGAGCGCGGCGGGGACCTGCCCCTTGCGGCAGCCGGTCAGCACCGCCCAGTGGCCGTCGTGCGCGCTGGCCAGCGCGCCGATGTCATAGACCGGCCGTCCCTTTTCCCCGCCGGCCAGCTGGGCCGCGCTGATCACGGCGCACAGCCTGCGGTACCCCTCGGGATCCCGGGCCAGGACCAGCAGGTGGCGGCCGTATTGGTCCGGGGGGACGACCCCCCTGGACCCCCCGCGCACGGGAGGGCTGCCCGCCCCCCCGTCCCCCCCGGGCAGGCCGAGGCTGAGCTCGGCGCCGAACACGGTGCGGAGCCGGGCGCCGGGCTGCTCGAGCCGGGCAGCGGCCTGCGCGAACTGCGGAACCCCGTACATGCCGTCGTGATCGGTGATGGCGAGCGTCTCGAGCCCGAGCCGGGCGGCTTCAGCGACGAGCTCACCGGGAGCGGACGCCCCGTCGAGGAAGCTGAACGCGGAGTGGCAGTGCAGTTCGGCCCACGGGACGCGGCTGGCTTCCGGCAGCCTGACCAGCTCGCTCGGGACGGGCGGCGGCGTCTTGGGGTCGGCGGGCTCGGCCACAGGCGGCGTCCCGGGGTCGGCGGGCTCGGCCTCAGACGGCTGGCCTTCGGCACGCCAGGACATGCGGCGCCGGAGCTCGGCCCACGGGACCGGCGGGTTAGCCCAGCCCACGGCTGACCCCGGAGTGTTCCCTAGCGTGTCTCACCAGTAGCCCGCCTCGATCAGCCAGCGGCCGTCCTGGACTGCGGCCAGCCAGGCCCGCCCGTCGCCGGTCAGCAGCTGGAACCTGGCCCGCCGCCGCGCGGTGACCGGATCCCACCAGCGTTCGGACAGCGGCCACGGGCCGGCCCAGCCGGTGATCCGCCGCGGCGGGTCACCGTCGACCGCCAGCCAGGCCGGCGCGGCCGACATGACGCACCGGCCGGTGACGGTGACCGCGGCCCCGGCCTCGTCGGTCACGTCCGCCTCGCGGGCAAAGGGGTACACCACGCCAGGCGCCGGACCCATGACCCGCCCGGGCCAAGGCGGGTCTGCGGCCAGGCGGGGCTCTGTTTTTTCGCCGAACGGTACCAGGGTGATCCGCTCGCAGAAATCTCTCCCGCCACCCGGGACCGGACGCAGCACCGCCTGGTGCCCGAGGTTGGCCTGGACGCGCATGGCCGTCCGGGCCACCCGGTCGCTGACCGCGGCCTCTCCCCACAGTGCGAGCTGGTGTCCGGCGGCGCGGACCACCTGGTCCGGCACCAGCCGGAGCATCGCGACGCCCCCGTCGGACGTGTCCGTGCCGTCGGCCGGCACCCGCCAGCCGTCGAGCTGCCAGCGGACCCGGCCGGCGACGCCGGCCGCGGACAGCAGCCCGTCGTGCCGCCACAGCCTGCGGCTTTCCCGGCCGTCCGCCCAGGTGGCCCGGACCTGCACGCGGACGCAGGTCAGCCCGCGGGCCGCCAGGCCGTCGTGCATCTGCTCGGCGAGCGCCTTGGCCGCGAACACCACCGGCTCGGCCAGCGGTTCCGGCGGGTCGAACTCCCGGACCGCGGACAGGTCCTCGGCGGGCGGGGCCGCCGCCAGCGGCCGGGAACCCTGGCCGCTGGCCAGCCGGTGCGCGGCCTCCCCCGCGGGGCCGAACCGGCCGGCCACGTCGCCGGCGGGCAAGGCGGCCAGATCCCCCAGCGTGCGCAGGCCGAGCCGGGTCAGCAGCCCGGCCAGGTCCTGGTCCTCCAGGACGCTCACCGGCTGCCGCGCCAGGAACTCCGCCGTGCGGCCGGGAGGGATCACGAGGACCGGACCCGTGCCGACGTCACCCGGGCGACTGCGAGGCGGATGGGTGCGGGCCGGATCGGTGCCGCGGGCGGCCAGCAGGGCGGCGAACAGGCCGTCGGCCACCCCGGCGCGGGACTCCACGCCGAGTTCGGCCACCGCGGCGATGACCTGGCCGGCCAGTGCCGTCTCGCCGCCGAAGTAGCGCGCAGGCCCGCGGGCACCGAACGCGCACACGCCAGGCTCCACCGCCTCCACCTTGGGGCAGAACCCGGTCACCGCCGCGATCACCTGCTCGAACAGTTCCGCCGCGTGCGGCCCGGGCGCGCCCAGGCGGCTTGCGGCGCCGAGGCGGCTTGGGGCGCCGAGGTCGCACAGCCCCGGGCAGCGCAGGACCATGATCCGCGGGGTCTCGGGTACCAGAGCACCAGGCTGACGCGCCCTCACCCGGCGTTCACGACCTGTGCTAGCCCGGGGGGACGACCCCCCGGAACCCCCCGCTCATGGGGGAACTCCCCGTCCCCCCATACCCCCCTGGCCAGTATGTCCGCCGGATCGGCCACCGTGACGCCGCCGTCTTCGCCCGGCAGCCAGAGCCAGCGGGTGCGCGTCATGGCCGCCTCGCCGCGGCCGTCCGACACCACCTCCGCGCAGCACGCCCGGAGCCGGCCGTGTCCGTCGCCGAGCCCGGTCCACCCCTGGACGACCACCCGCAGGCGGACCTGCGCCCCCGGCCATTCTCCGGCCACGACCAGCACGCCCCGGCCGCGCCGGAGCGCCGCCTCCAGGCGCTGCCGGACCTGGGCCGGGGCCCGTCCGGGCGGCCGCAGCAGGACCAGTTCGCACCCGTCGAGCAGCGACGCCACCACCTGCGGCCAGGCGTCCCCAGGATCGGGAACCAGCAGGGTCCGCTCCGCGTCCAGGCCCAGGCCCACCGCGGCCAGCACGCCGGCCTCGGGTATCCCGGCGATCCCGCACCAGCTCCCGGCCGCCGAGGCGGCGGCCAGCAGGGCCAGGGCCAGCACGCCGAACTCCGCCACGGTCACCACTGACCCGCGAGCCAGCCCGCCCCGCGGCAGGAGCCCGCGCAGCGCCGGCAGTACCGGCAAGGTATCGGGTCCCGGGTACCTCAGGCGGGCAGAGTCCAGGACCATGGGCGGCACGAGGGTGCAGGCCGAGCGAGAGCCGGGGCCAGGATGGCCGGCCGGGACCTCCATGGCCGCAGATGACCCAGGCTGGCCGGCCGGCATCCGCCTGATTTCCGCAGGCCCGCTTCCCATCTTGACAAGTATCGAACACAAGTTCGGTTATGTCAAGCCGAGTCGTTTCCCGGGGCGGGGCCGTACGTATGTCGCAGCTGTGTATCAGGGACAGGTGGAGCGCCTCCGTGAGGTTAAGGCGCGGCGACTACAAGGTAACGGGGACCTTGCCCAGGGCCGTGCAGCGGGGAAGGAACGGCTTCCGGTGAACGGGAAGTATGTCGGTTACGTCGCGGGTCATGATCCACTGCACGGCTTCCTCAGCCAGATCATCCGCGATCTCATGGACGTGCGCGAGCCGCGGCAGGCGTTTCGCGCCTTCCGGCTGTCCGGCAGCAACGTGGTCTACGCCTATGAGGAGAAGTTCAGCGGTACCAAGATCATCTGCAAGTTCTACGGGCCGAGGTTCGCGCCCGACTGGGACAAGGCAGCGGTGAAGGCGCGCCAGGAGTACGAGATGCTCCAGACGCTGCGCCGGTATCACCTGATCGGCTCGCCACACCACGTGATCCGCCCGCTGGGCTTCAACCGTGACATCAACGGCGTGCTTGCGCTCGAATACTACTCCGGCGAGGAATTCAGCCACGCGATCGCCCGCGCGACGTGTCACGGGGACGAGGCCCACCTGTTCTGGCGGCTGAAGGCGCTCGCCTACTTCCTCGCCACTGTCCACAACCGGACGGCCAACGGGGCCCGCGTCGATTTCGACGCTGACTGCAGGTACTTCGACACGGTCGCGGGCAGGCTCAGGAAAACCCACCGCCTGGGGCAGTGCGACATCGACGAACTCTCCGCCTTGCGCGACCGCTGGCGGGACAAGCCGCAGATGTGGCAGGACCAGCAGGTCTGGCTGCACGGCGACGCGACTCCGGCGAACTTCCTGTTCGGCGACGGCCTGGACGTCGCGGCGATCGACCTGGAACGCATGAAGCGCGGGGACCGGATGTTCGACGTCGGGCGGGTCGCGGGCGAGCTCCAGCACGCATTCATGCGCGACGCGGGCGACAGGCACCGCGCGGAGCCGTTCATCGGGCATTTCCTCTGGGAGTACAGCTGTCATTTTCCCGATCGCCATCGCGCATTTGAGTCGATTACGGCCCGCGTGCCGTACTACATGGCGCTGAACCTGCTGCGGATCGCCCGGAATGACTACATCGGCCAGGACTACGGCGCAAGGCTGGTGAGACAGGCGAAGCGGCTGCTTCAGGCCGCCTGAGCGCCCGGATCCCGTGCTACCGATCGCGGAGTCCCGTTCGGCAAGATGCAAGCATGGACATCCGAGCGGTCGCGTTCGACGCGAACGGCACCCTGGTCAGGATCCTGACAGAAGACGGCGCGGAGGAGATCTTTCGCGCCGCGGCGCACTTCCTCACCTACCAGGGCATAGACCTGTGCCGGGAGCAGGTCAGGGACCTGTATTTCCGGATCATGTCCGAGCAGCAGCACGCCAGCCCGGAGGAGCATCCGGAATTCGACGCCGCGGGCATCTGGCGCATCATCATCGAGACGCACCAGACGGCCTTCACCCGCACCCTGCCCGCCGAAAAGCTCGGGCAGATGCCGCTGTTCCTGGCCGAGATGTGCCGCGGCATCTCGCGCCACCGGCTGGGCCTGTACCCGCATGTCCGCGAGGTGCTTGATGCCCTGCGCGGTCGCTACCCACTCGCGCTCATCACCGATGCGCAGAGCACGTATGCACGCGGGGAACTGCACAGGGTCGGCCTGCTCAGCTACTTCGACCCGATCGTGGTGTCCGGCGACCACGGATACCGCAAGCCTGACCGGCGGCTCTTTCAGTTCGCGCTCGACGGGATGGCGGTGGCGGCCGAGAACGCGCTGTACGTCGGCAACGACATGTACCGCGACATCTACGGAGCGCAGGAAGCCGGCCAGAGGACCGTGATGTTCGATTCCGATCAAGGCGAGAAGATCTACCGGGATTGCACACCCGACTTCACAATCACGGACTTCCGCGACCTCCTGCAGATCCTCGGCCTGCCCCGGCCCTAAACCGCCAGGTCATGCTCGTCAGGCAGCCAGGATCCGTTCGTATCAGGCACCCTATTCGGCTCACACATGA
>JASHYW010000530.1 GCA_030042885.1 Streptosporangiaceae bacterium
GGGCGGCCGATTACGACTGGCGCGCGTGCGAGGCGAGGCTGAACGCGCTGCCGCAGTTCAAGACCGAGATCGACGGGCTGGGCATCCACTTCATCCACGTGAAGTCACCGCACGCGGACGCGTTGCCGCTGATCATCACGCACGGGTGGCCGGGCTCGGTCATCGAGCCGCTCGGGGTCGTCGGCCCGCTCACCGACCCGACGGCGCACGGCGGCTCCGCCGAGGACGCGTTCGACCTTGTGATACCGTCCCTGCCCGGCTACGGCTTTTCCAACGAGCCGGCCGAGCTGGGCTGGAACGTGGGCCGCATCGCTGGAGCCTGGGCGGAGCTGATGCGCCGCCTCGGCTACGCCCGCTACGTCGCCCAGGGCGGCGACGTGGGCGCCGCCGTCACCGACGCGATGGGCCGCCAGGCGCCCTCGGGGCTGCTTGGCATCCACATGAACCTGCTCCTGGCCGGGCTGGGCGGCGGCTACCCGTCGCCGGACCCCTCCGCGGCCGAACGCCCACCCTCACCTACTTCAACGAGGCCGACAAGGGCGGCCACTTCGCCGCCTGGGAAGAGCCCGAGCTGTTCGCGACCGAGATCCGGACGGCGTTCAAGTCGCTGCGCTGACGACAGCCCGGCCAGATCTGCGTCCGTCAGGGAAACCGCGCGGCCGGCCCGCGATCAGAGCGCCGCGGTCCCGGCGCCTAGGAAGCGCATGGCTGCCCCCGTGGATCGGCCTGGCGGGGCGGCCGCGTCCTGAGTGATGCTAGTGGCGGTGCTCCATGCCGGCAATGGCATGCTGGCTGGGATCTGGAGGCTGGAGCTTGGCCACGTTCGTCTTGGTTCATGGCGCTATGCACGGCGCCTGGTGCTGGCGCGAGGTGCGGCAGAGGTTGTCCGGCAACGGGCACGAGGTCTACGCGCCTACCTTGACCGGCCAGGGTGACCGGCGCCAGGGGCTGACGCCAGAGGTGGGGATACCGACTCACGTCACCGACGTTGCGGAGCTGTTGTGGTTCGAGGATCTCACCGATGTTCACCTGGTATTGCACAGCTACGCGGGCGTCCTGGCTGGCCCTGTCGCGGAGCAGGCGGCAGGCCGGCTGTCCTCGGTGATCTACCTGGCGGCATTCATCGCCAGGCCGGGCCAGTGTCTCCTTGACGTCGAGCCCTCCGATGTCGCGCGGCGTTATCGTGAGCTGGCAGCATCGGGCGGTGACGGCTGGCTCGTACCGGCCTCGCCGCGGTTCCTGGAGCAGTGGGGCATCGCCGACCCGGCCCTGCGGGCCAGAGTGGCCCCGCGGCTGACCGATTTCCCGCTGCGCTGCCAGACAGACCCCGTCGTTTTTGATCCCGCCGCCCTGGACCAGGTCCGTCAGGTCTACGTCAACCACACCCAGCCGCCGCTGGCCAGCCTGCAGGCATCATTCGATCTCGCCGTCGCCGCCGGCTGGGAGACCCACCAGCTTCCCTGCGGGCATGACCTGATGCTGGCCGCGCCGCAGGATACTGCCGCGCTTCTTGAAGCCATAGCCCTGCGCGCTTCGGCGGAGGAGCGCCCAGACGGCTTCGGACGCTCCGATCGGTGACTACTTGCGCGCCTCGGCTTGAGCCCGGGTACGCGGTGCGCCCGGGATCGGCCACGCGGCTGTTATCGTGGCGGTGCTGCCTGCCGGAACGCCTCGATGAGGTCGGGCATGTGGTCGATGACCAGCAGATGGCCTTCGCCTGGGAGCAGCCTGGCGTGGCAGTGGGGTATCTGTGCTGCCTGGTACCGGCCCATCGCCGCGGGGACGAGGACGTCGGCCTCTCCTTGCCACAGGTGAACCTCGGGTTCGATCTCGCGCAGGGAGAATCCCCAGGGCCGGCCGAGCAGCACCATATCCCAGGCCGCCCCCTGGCTGCCCTGGCGGAACGCTTCGGTGATGTCGGCGATGAGGATGTCGCGGACGCCGGGGCGCCTGACGATCGCGGCGTCAGCGGGTGACATGGCGCGGGCGATGGCCTCGACGGTGCGTGCCGGGCGCTTGGTGATGTTGCGGTGCATGGATCGCATCAGGGCCCGGGCCAGGACCGGCCACCGGGAGCCCCACCGGAAGCCGATCCGGTTCTGCCAGCGCATGCCCCGGGTGATGCCAGGGACCTGGTAGGGACCCACTCCGCTTATCACCGCGGCCCGGATGACCCGGTCGGGTAGTCGCCAGGCGCAGGCCAGCGCGTATGGGCCGCCCCCTGAGGCGCCCGCTGCCGAAAACCGGGGGAGCTGCAGGAGGTCGGCGGCTTCGGCGACATCACCGGGCCAGTCCGTGATGGCTCGTCCCGGCTGGAAGTCGGACAATCCGTAGCCCGGCCGGTCCAGTGCGATCACGCGAAGGCCGGCCGCGGCTGCCGCTGGGTGGGCGAATCTTGCCTCCAGGCGCGAGCCGGGGTGCCCGTGGAAATAGAAGAAGGGCTCTCCGTCCACCCGGCCGTACTGCGCATACCCGAGCCGGCGGCCATCGCCCAGCAGCAGCGTCCCATCCTCAGCAGCATCGCCGACTTCCATGCTCGCGACCATATCGACCCGATCTGCGCGGTAGCCATCCAACTCGAACTCGACGCCACAGCCGCCCAGGTCGGCGGTTCTACGGGCGGTCGCTCATGCCAGGGCGTAAACGCTCAGTGACTATGGAATCCTCCGACTGCTCCGCGGCGAGGTCACGCCGGACCGGGCCGGCAGGCGTGTGCGGTGACCGTGCGGGTCTCTGCCGAGTGCTCACCGGGACGAAAGGTCGAGCGCGTCGGGATGGGCCCGGCGATAGTGCTCGGTCAGGGCCTGGCTGATAGTGCCGGGCCGGTACGCG
>JASHYW010000531.1 GCA_030042885.1 Streptosporangiaceae bacterium
GGCGAGAAGCTGTCACCTGTGCTCGTGTTCGATCAGAAACCGGGCGCAGACATAGCTGATGGATATCATCGCGTCAGCCTCGCCTATAACGTCGACCCGTTCATGAGCGTGCCATTGAGGCTGGGCTAGCAGTCGCGGCTCGCGACTACCTGGTGTTCACGACCCAGACGGGCCGTCTGACCCGATTCCGCGAGTAAGCGGGTGACACGGCCTCGTAGATACCGATAGGTGCCGCTCTGGCCTGGGATGATGATCGCTGCCAAGTGATGACCAGCCCAGTGGAGAGGACACCTATCTGGTGGTCAGGATAAGTGCTGGTGGCAGGCAGCGTCAGCAGGTGCGGGCCGGCGCGCCGGACCGGTCGCTGACGGCGAACGCCGGCCTGGCCGCGATCACCGAGTTGTGTGACCGGCTCGGCGTGATCAAGGCGCTGGATCAGGCGGTCGGCCCGATCAAGCAGCGGAACAGGGGTGTGGGGGCTGGGGAGCTGCTGACTGGGATCGCGGCGGCGCAGCTGACCGGGGAGGACTTCCTGACCGGCCTGGACCGCCAGCGCGCCGATGCGGCAGGCCAGCAGATCACGCCGGTGCCGGGACTGGCGTCCACGACCGCGGCCGGACTGGCCCGGCGAATCACCCCGGCGCAGTGGCAGGCAGTAGAGTCCGGCCTGGCGGCAGTCACCAGCCGGATGCTGTCGCTGCTGCCTGCGCCCCGGGCGGCGGCGCTGGCTGACGGGCCGGTCACCATCGACCTGGACACCACCGACGTGGAGGTTTACGGCCGCAAGAAACGCGGCGTGGCCTATAACCACCAAGGCCAGCGGGTCGGCCGGCCGCACGTGGCCACCTGGGCCGAGACCGAGACCGTGCTGGCGGCCGACCTGGGCGACGGCACCGATGACCCGCGCGCCACCGCGCCGGACCTGCTGCGCCGCGCCCTGGCCGCCCTGCCGCAGAGAGCACGGCAACCGGGCCGGGTGGCCATGCGCGCCGACGCCGGGTACTTCGCCGGGCAGCTGGCCCGCGCCGCGCACGACGAGCAGATCGCCTTCGCGATCGGCGCCAAGCGCATCGCGCCGCTGTGGCGGCTGCTGGCCGGCATCGCCGGCGACGCCTGGCACGACGCGATCGACATGGACGGCGCGCAGGTCGCCGTCGCGGAGTACTGCCCGGACTGGTGGCCGGCGAACACCCGGCTGGTGGTCCGCCGGGTCCTGCTGGACCCGGCGCAGGTCTCCGCCGACCCGCGGTCCCGGCGCCGGCGCACCCTGCACCCGGACCAGCGGGGCATGCTGTTCCCGGAGCTGGCGCAGCAGCCGGCCGTCTACGCCTATTCGTTCATCTTGACGAACCTGGACGTGTCCAGCCCGGATAAGGCGGCCGCCGTGGAGCACTGGTACCGTCACCGCACCACGGTGGAGAACATCTTCCGCGACAGCAAGCTCGGCGCCGCTCTCCGGCACCTCCCCTCCGGATACCCCCAGGTCAACCTGGCGTGGATGTGGGGCGCGCTGCTCGCCGCGAGCATGGCCGCCTGGCTGCACCAGCTCACCGCCGTCACCGCCGGCGAGGACATCCTTGCAGGCCACGGCGTGCGCGGCGGCAAGGCCATGATCGCCACCCTGCGGTGGCGGTTGATCGCCGTCCCGGGACGGCTGATCCGCCACGCCCGCCACCTGGTGCTGCGGCTACCGCCCGGCCACTACCTGCTTCCCGAGGTTCTCGCCCGGCTGCGGCAACTACCAGCACCGGCCTGACCTGCGTACGCACGCTGAGCCCCGGCTCCCCGTCTTTGCCCACGGCACGCCAGCCCCGATCCGTAGAAACCTACCCACCCGCGAACCCGGCGCTGACCGGGCTGTCAGCATGCCCACCACCCGGAATCCTGGCCTATTAAGATCATTTATAGAGACGCAGCCGGTTCACCGCGCTACTCGCGGAATCGGGTCTGATAGAGCGAACTCTTTCCGGCGGGAACACCACTGTGACCTTGAAAGCTTGATGTCGCATACTACCCGGGACAGGGCCTGACTCCTACACGTTTTCTCTGAAAGCGGCAGACCTGTTCAGGGCGGTAGTGGTGGTTATTGTGGTGAGCTTCGTCCAGGCTGCGGATCGGCGCTCGGCCCGCAGTGAGCTAGCCCCATCTCTCGCGCCACCAAGCCACGGCGTGGCGTGCGGAGAGGTTCTCGGTGGAGGCCGTGCGCCGCACATAGAGATCATCGGCGATCCAAGTTGGCTCTTTGCGCGGTGAGCACCGGATGACCGCGATTGTGTGGCCCTGCCACGGCTCCAGTTGAAGGTCGATGCACTTCAGCACCTCGGCTCCAAGATCGCGGGAGACGAGGTTGTCGAATGTTTTGCGCCAGCCATCACGTGATTGCCTGACCCGCGGGAAATCGACCTCGATGCCCACGACCGTCCCGTCATCTGCCACGCCGACAATGAGCGTGCCGCCTTCGGTGTTGAGAAAGGCCGCCAGCGTCTTGAGAACCTCAAGCTCAAGGTCTCGCTCGATATCTTTCGCCGTCTTTTTGCTGCCTGGAGGCGGCGGGCCAAGGGGCACGCGAAGCGATGACTTGAACTCAAGCCTCGCCGATTCATCGCTCGTGAGAAGCCGCTCGATGCCAGCGCGGGCGGTGCTGATAGCGTCCAAGCGTTCGATGACCTGGGCGGCGCTTACTGGCCGTTGCTCGCGGTCGGCAGAGAGCAGGGAGAAGACGAGATCCCGCAGGGTGTGCGGTAGATCTTCGCGGTCAAGGGGCGGTGGCGGGCCCGCGCGGCGCGCGGCGAGAATCTCCTCGCGGCTCCCAGCGAAGGGCGGCCGACCCGCGGCCATCTCATAGATCGTCGCTCCAAGCGAGTAGAGATCGGCGCGTTCGTCGGCTCCTCCGTCGTCAGTCACTTCCGGAGCGGTATAAACGATCACCGGACGGTCTGCAAGATGGCTCACATCGGGCTGGTCGAGCGGCACCGCAGCGTCGA
>JASHYW010000532.1 GCA_030042885.1 Streptosporangiaceae bacterium
TCTCCGCCCTGGCCGAATGCGGGCTGCTGTTCGGACAGCCGCAGTTCATCGACGGCGCGCACGTCGCCGCCTCCTTGCTGGCCGGCGTGCACATGAGCGGCAGCAAGATCGCCCGCACCTCGCGCGACGGATACCGCGGGGACACCGCGGGCGTCCTGGAGGACTACGCCTGCGTCGCCGGGGGATTCCTCACGCTGTCCGGGGTGACCGGTGAGGGACGCTGGCTGGCGCTGGCCGGCCGGCTGCTGGACACCGCGCTCGGCGCCTTCGGCGACGGAGAGGGCGGCTTCTACGACACCGCGGCGGACGGCGAGCCGCTGATCTTCCGCCCGGCCGACGCGGCCGACAACGCCACTCCCTCCGGTGCCTTCGCCGTGGCCGGGGCCCTGCTCAGCTACTCCGCACTGACCGGCTCGGCCCGGCACCGCGAGGCCGCTGAGGCGGCCCTCGGCGTGCTGCCCGCCATCGCGGCCCGGTACCCGCGGGCGGCCGGGACGGGCCTGGCCGTCGCCGAGGCCTGGCTGGCCGGGCCGCCGGAGATCGCGGTCGTGGGCGACCCGGACGACCAGCGAACCCGCGCACTGCACCAGACGGCGCTGCGCGCGGCCCCGCCCGGCGCGGTGCTGGCCTTCGGCGACGGGGGGGCGGCGGAGGTGCCGCTGCTGGCCGGGCGAGTCCTGGTCGACGAGGCGCCGGCCGCGTACGTCTGCCGTCAGTTCACCTGCCAGGCGCCGGTCACCACGCCGGAGCAGCTCGAGCAGGCCCTGGCCCAGCCGTAGGAGCCGGGCCCGGGTTCGGACGCCTGGCCGTCCGTGCGGCATCTTAGATCGATGTACCCGACGACTTCGATGCGATGTACCCGACGACGCATGCCGCGCGGCGACGCCGAGGCCGGCCGGGCCGTGCCGGTCGCGCCGGTGAGTCCTGCCGCAGCTGCCGGGTCTGCGGCGGCGTCCGACCCGCTGTGGCAGGGGTCGCCCGCGGCGGCGTCGCAGTGTCCTGCACCACGGGCACCCTGGACCGGGTGCCGCTGGGCGGCGGGATAACCGTGACCGGGCTCAGGCAGGAACGGCTGCGGGTGGTCGCGTTCGGGACGGTGGGGATCGGCGGGGTCGGCGCCGTGGGATCTGACTCGATCGCCAGGTTGACGGTATCCAGCCTGAGTGTAATCATAATTACATGAGTACGCGGCAGGAGGATCCCGCGCGGGCGGACGCGGCCGGGACTGGCATCAGCGAGGACGCCCGCCGCGACACGGCTTCCGATCGCGACACCGGCCCGGCGGACAGGGTGCGCGGCTGGTTCGCCGGCAGGCTTCCTGCTGAGTGGTTCACTTCGGTGCCGGACATACAGGTCGACCGCGAGGAGATCACCATCATAGGGACGCTGGCCGACCCGGCCACGGCCGGCGCCTCCGATGCCGAGCGGGCCGCCGCGGCCGAGGGCAGGATCCGCAGGTTCCGCGAGGAAACCAAGAGCCGCCGGATCGAGATCGCCCGCGAGGCCGAGCACCGGTTCCGTCGCAAGGTCTCGTGGGGAGCCACCTGCGCGAATGTTACCGAGATGTTCACCACGCTGTCGGTTCCCGTCATGACCAGGCTGCGGCAGCCCGAGCGCCGGGTGCTCGACACGCTGGTCGACGCCGGCGTGGCCCGCAGCCGCAGCGATGCGCTGGCCTGGTGCGTCCGGCTGACCGGGGAGAACGCGGATTCCTGGCTGTCCAGGCTGCGTGCGGCCCTGCGCCACGTGGAAGAAGTGCGGGACCAGGGACCCGGCAGCGCCTGAGCGAAAGCCCTGGCAGCGAAGTCCGAACTGTCGCCGTAAGGGTACGCGGCTGATGGGCCGTGCCGCCCGGAACCACAGTCACCGGCCAGAGCGTTCCATCCGTTGGGTACCTTCGATCTAGATCAACACCGGTGATGAGGAAGGGCGCAGCATGGGATTCCGTGACCTGGCCTACCGGCTGTACGAGCGCAGGCTCCTGGCATCCCTGTCGCCCGACGTGATCCCCCGCCACGTCGGGGTCATGTGCGACGGGAACCGGCGGTGGGCCAGGTCCGCCGGGTTCCGGGACGTCAGCAGCGGCCATCGCAAGGGCGCGGACAAGATATTCGAGCTGCTGGACTGGTGCCGCGAGACCGGTGTCGAGGTCGTGACCCTCTGGCTGCTGTCCACCGACAACCTGGCCCGGCCCGCCAGTGAGCTCGTGCCGCTGCTGAAGATCATCGAAGAGACGGTGCAGGGCCTGGTCGCCGAGCACTGGCACGTCAACCCGGTCGGCGCGCTCGACCTGCTGCCGGGCGAGACGGTCCGGATCCTGAAGGACGCGAGCGAGGCCACCGCCCACTATCCGGGCCTGCTGGTCAACGTGGCCGTCGGGTACGGCGGCCGCCGCGAGATCGCCGACGCGGTGCGCTCGCTGCTCCAGGAGCACGCCAGCAAGGGCACCACCATCGAGGAACTGGCCGAGGTGCTCGACGCCGAGCACATCGCCGAGCACCTCTACACGGCGGGCCAGCCCGACCCCGACCTGGTCATCCGCACCTCCGGTGAGCAGCGGCTGGGCGGCTTCCTGCTCTGGCAGAGCACTCATTCGGAGTTCTATTTCTGCGACGCCTACTGGCCCGCCTTCCGCAAGGTCGACTTCCTCCGCGCCCTCCGCTCCTACGCGGCAAGGAACCGCCGCTACGGCGTCTGAGGCTC
>JASHYW010000533.1 GCA_030042885.1 Streptosporangiaceae bacterium
TCAAGCTGTGGAACGACACCGATCACGAGCTGTACAGGAAGACGTACTTTGCCGACTTCCCCGGGATCTGGCGGCAGGGAGACTTCTTTATGGTGAACGAGCGCGGCGGCTGCTTCGTGCTCGGCCGCAGCGATGCCACCCTGAACCGGCACGGCATCCGGATCGGCACCGCGGAGATCTACGCGGCACTGGCGTCAGTCGAGGAGATCACCGACGCGCTCATCGTCAACCTCGACCTGCCCGGCGGCGGATTCTTCATGCCGCTGTTCGTCACCCTGGAGGACGGGGCCGTGCTGGACGACGCGCTCCGGAGCAAGATCGCCGGGCGGCTCCGCAGCCAGTACACCGGGCGGCACGTCCCCGACCAGATCATCCAGGTCGCGGCCATCCCGGTCACCCTGACCGGCAAGAAGATGGAAGTGCCGGTGCGCAAGATACTGCTGGGCGTCCCGCCGGACGAGGCCGCCAACCGCAACGCGATGGCCAACCCGGCGTCTCTGGATGCCTTCGCCGAATACGCCCGGACCCAGCACGACTACCGGCTGGGCTGACGTGAGCCCGGAGGTTAATCCAGGCCCGGCTTGACGTAGCCGAAGAACGCGCGGCGCTTGATGAGCTCGGCGACCTGTTCCGGCACCATGGTCTCCCACGTCGCGTCCTGCGCGGCGATCCGCCGCAGCACGTCGCGGCTGAAGATGGGCAGGTACTCCGGTCGGTAGTTGTCGAGGTGAACGAAGCTGCCCCGGCCGTACAGATAGTCGTACAGCGGCTGCAGCTCAGGCTGGACCTTGATGTCGTACACCGTCTTGAGCTCGTCGTCCGGCGTCGGCCGGTACGGGTAGACGTAGAGCTTGAGGTCGTTCTTGAACAGCCGCCCGAAGCTCTCCAGGATCCCTCCGGGAAGCTGGGCGTGGTTCTTCTCGTCGAACAGGTCGATCAGGCTGGGTACGCCCATCACGATGCCGATCCGCTCGGTCGTCCGCTCGCCGATGTAGGCGGCCAGCCGGTAGTAGTCGAAGTAGTCGGTGATCAGGACCGTCTCGCCGCAGGCGGCGAGCAGCTCGGCCCGGGCCAGGAAGTCCCGGCGATCGACCTCCTGCCCCCCGGCGAGCAGGTTCCGCATCGTGATCTCGGTGAGCTGCAGGATCGGCTTGCCGGCCACGGCCGGGTCCTGCTCGAACTTGGCCTTGGCGGTGTCCAGCATGTCGATGTTCACGTGCGTCGGCGGCCGGAAGCTGCCCCGTTCGACCAGGATCGCCTTCTTGCGCAGCACCTCGCTCGGCTGCAGCACCTCACGGTCGGGGCCGAACATCGCCACCCCGCTCAGCGCGAGCTGGACGAGCTTGAGCGCCATCAGCCTGTTGTCCACGCCGCGGAACTCGATGCCGCGGAACTGGATCATGTCGATCTCGATGCGGCCGACGGTCAGCCGGTCCAGCAGGCTCTCGATCAGCCGCTCCGGTTCGTGGTGCTCGAAGAACGCCCCGTACAGCAGGTTCACCCCGACGATGCCCAGCGCCTCCTGCTGCAGCCAGGCCTCCACATCGAGCATCCGGACGTGCATCACGATCTGGCTCGGCTCGTCGTGCGGCTGGGCCTGGAACTTCACGCCCATCCAGCCATGGCATTCGTTGCCGCCCCGGTAGCTGCGGGCCACCACGGTGTCGGCGAACGCGAAGAAGCAGTTCGTGTCACCGCGCTCGTCGTTCAGCCGCTCGACGTTGAGCTGGAATTCCTTGTCCAGCATGCCCTGCAGCCGCCCCATGGACACGTACCGCTCCGCCTTGCCGTAGACGGCGTCGCTGACGGCCATGTCGTAGGCGGAGATGGACTTCGCGACGGTGCCCGCGGCCCCTCCGACCCGGAAGAACCAGCGGACGACCTCCTGGCCGGCCCCGATCTCGGCGATCGTCCCGTACCAGCGCGGATCCAGGTTGATCCGCAGCGCCTTCTGGTGCGTGTCGGATTGATGAGCGCCGACAATGAGCTCGGTCATCACGTCACCCCTGCCTGCTCATCCTGCCCGCCGGGCGCAGGCCGCCACCACTACCGATCGCTGGGATTGTACTGGCTGGCCCGGGACGGCCGCCAGGCACGCCCAGGTGAACGGCGGGTTCCGGTCCGGCCGTAACGTTCACGGAACGCTCCGCAGGCGATTACGCTGACCCGTCGCCCGCAACGGCGAGGAAATCGCGCAGGCCCGCGAGGACTGGGCGGTTCAAGGGTTCGGCGAAGTCCGCGGTTACCCCGGCCAGCTGCTGGCCGCGCCGCCGCTGCCCTCGGTGCCCCTCAAGCCCCACTGACGCGAGCGGGCCGGGGATGTCCTATCCGGTAGCGGCCAGATACGCTCAGCTTTCATGGGAACAGCTCGTTCGCCTTCCCTTTACCAAAAGGTCGCCGAGGACCTCAAGGCCGCCATCGCGGCCGGCGCGTACGCAGCGGGCACCCGGCTGCCTTCAGAGAGCGAGCTGGCGGAACGCTACTCGGTGTCACGGGGCACCGTCCGGCAGGCGTTCGCAGCGCTGCGCGCCGACGGGGTCATCGCGTCCCGGCGCGGCGCGCGCCGGGTGGTCATCGGCGGGCCGAGGGTGCAGAGCTTCGGCGAGCTGCTGTCGTTCTCCCGCTGGGCCAGGGCCATGGGCGAGGTGCCGAGCGGCCGGGTCATCGTCATCCAGCGCCGGCCGGCCAAGCCGGCCGAAGCCGACCGTCTCGCCCTCCCGGCCTGCGCGCCCATCTATCACCTGACCAGGGTGCGACTGCTGTCCGGGCGCCCGGTCATGATCGAGCGCGGTGTCTACCCCGACCGGGTGGGTGCCCTGGTGGCCGGAATGGACCTGGAAGCTGGCTCGATCACCGAGCGCCTGGAGGAGCTGGGCATCGTCTTCGCCGACGCGGAGCACGTGATCGACGCGGTGCCGGCCTCCGCCGAGGACGCCCGGCTGCTCGGCGTCAGCCCGCGGGTGCCGATGCTACGCGAACGCCGCCTCACCACCGACCTGACCGGGACGCCGGTCGAATGGTCCGACGACCGCTACCTGGGCAGCGCCGTCGCGTTCAGCGTGCACAACTCGATCGCGGTCAACGCTCTGTCCCGCACCCGCGCGCGCTCAGGTCCGGACCAGGGCCGCAAGTAGCGGGGCGAAGTGCGCGAACTCCGGCGGCGTGACCGCGGGGTCCTTGGCTTTGTCGTCCCAGCGGCGCACCGCCACCGCGTCCCGGGCGTAAGGCAGCGCCTCGAACGCGGCCACCTCGGACGCCGTCATCGGGCCCCCTTGCAGCGCGAGCGTGCGCACCGACTCGCCCGACAGCAACCCGAAGTAACCGGGCTCGACGGCGCACAGGTACCGCTTCGCCGCCACGTGCAGCCGCACCGGCTCGGTCACGGCCTCGCCGAACCACTGGCTCAGCCACTGGGCGCCGGCCTCACCGTGCCGTAGGTCCGGCTCGCGACGCAGATGGCCGATGTCGTGCAGCAGGGCCGCGGCTACCAGCGGCCCGTCCGCGTCGGCCGCCTCGGCGAGAGCGCCGGCCTGCAGCATGTGCGCGCCGATGGTCACCGGCTCGCCCAAGTAATCGCGCGCGCCCGGCCCGGCGAATAGCTCCGCGATGGCCTCGACCGCTCTCATGATGCCGCCGCCTGCCCGTGGCCGGGCGGACGGCTGAGGACCGCCAGCGTGCTGGCCAGGCCGTCCAGGTCGGCGTAACAGCCCTGCAGGTGTCGCCCCGGGGAGCCTGCGGCCATGCTGAACGCGGTGCGGGCGTGCAGGATCCGCGTGTTATCGAAGATCAGGCAGTCGCCTGGCGCCAGCCTCAGGTTCAGCTGCCGCTCCGGCTGGGCCAGCAGCTCCGCCCAGCGCCGGTAGGCGGCGTAGAACGACGTGACCTCCGCGTAGGGCAGCTGCAGCGGCCGCGTCGACCTGTTGTTGAACCGGACCCCGCGGACCTGGCCGCGCGGCCCGAGCTGGATGAGCGGCAGGCTGGCCCGCAGCTCCGTGGCGCTGTCGCTATACCCAAACGGGACCGCGGTTCGGGTGAGCACATCGAAGGTATCCCGGTCCCGGGCGCGGAGGTCCGCGGCGGCCGCGAACCCGTCCACCAGGCCGGTATCCCCCCCACCCGGCTCCCCGTCCCCTTTCACTGCCGCGCGCAGGCAGTGCAGCAACTGGACGGTCGGCACCGGATCCCGGTACGGGTTGTCGGTGTGCGGCAGGATCTGCCGACTCGTGTACGCCAGGTTGCCTGGCGCCGGCTCGACCCGGACGTCGAAGAGCCGACCGTAATTGGTCTCCCGCACGAACCCAAGGCTCGCGGCGACCTCAAGAACCATGCCGTCTTCGGCAGGCACGTCATGGAGCAGCACGAAACCCCAGCGCAGCACCGCGTCCAGGCAGCGCGCACGATCCGGTGGCTCGGCCAGGTAACGCGGCCAGCTCCCCTCCGGCAGCCGCCCAGTGCGTGGATCCAGGTCTGCGGGCAGCCATAGGTCCTTCTCGTCTTCGGTCCGCCCGTCGCCGTCGCCGTAGGAATCCAGCGCGTGCC
>JASHYW010000534.1 GCA_030042885.1 Streptosporangiaceae bacterium
CGGGTCGGCCTGCTCGGCTACTTCGACCCGATCGTCATCTCCGGTGACTACGGATACCGCAAGCCCGACCGGCGGCTCTTTCAGCACGCGTTGGACGGGATGAAAGTGGCGGCCGAGAACGCGCTGTATGTCGGCAACGACATGCACCGCGACATTTACGGAGCCCGCGAAGCTGGCCTGAGGACCGTCATGTTCGACTCCGATCAGGGCAAGAAGGCCTACCTGGACTGCGTGCCCGACTACACGATCACGGACCTACGCGACCTGCTGACCATCCTCGGGATATGAGTCCGTCCGCGGGGACCCTGGCCAGGCGGTCCGCTGGGCCCTGGCCCGGATCCGTGAGCGGCCCGCCTACGCCCAGCTGCGTGAGCGCGCCCGCAAGATCGAAGACCTCACATCCCAGTTCTAGCCGGCCAGGGCCAGCGGGCTCAGGCCGCTGTGCCTGCACGTCCGTGCGGCTTCGCGCGGGATGGCGGACTGGCCGGCCCTCAGACCGTGGGCCGGCCCTGACCGCGGCGCGCCGAAGGCGCCTGCCACCGCCGTGTGCGCCCAGCGCATCCGGGTGACCGCGGTCTCCGGGCGCTCGCCGTACGCCTGCGCCACCCGGGCCGCGCAGCCCAGCTCGCCGAAAGCGCCGAGGGCCGCGGCGACCGCCTGCTCGACCTGCCAGGCGCTGGGTTCATCGGAGCGCTGCAGCGCCGAAGCGAACAGTGCTTCGGCCCGGGCAGCGCTGATGCTGAGGTCACTAGGCGCGGATCGCATCTCGACCTCCTTGGCTGATCCTGCTGGAAAGCCCCCGTGGGACGCCCCCCGCATGCGTCCCTGCTAACCCGGAGCGCCGGGCGCCGCCCGTGATACATCCCCGTGGGCCCGGGTGAAAGTGAACATAATGCGGTGATGGGATCCGCGACCGGCGGCGGGCTGGAACGCGGGACGCTCGAGGTGGCGGGGGTCCGGCGCAGCTACTGGCTGGCCCGGGGTCCGCACGCGCCGGGCGCACGCGGGGCGCCAGGGGCGCTGCTCATCATGTTGCACGGATCGGGAACGACCGGCCGGGACGTCGCGATGACCTTTGCCGGGCTGGCCAGCCGGGCCCCGGCCGCCGGGGTGACGGTCGTGTTCCCGGACGGCTGGCAGGGGGTGTGGCACATCGCCCGGCCGCCGCCGGGCGAGCCTGCCCTGGACGACGCCGCCTTCCTGGCCGCGCTGGCCGGGCGGCTGGCGGGCGGCCCGTTGTTCCTGGCGGGCCTGTCCAACGGGGCCGGGTTCGCCGAGCACGTGGCCCGGCACGGGCTGCTGCGGCTCGACGGGCTGTTCCTGGTGGCCGGGACACTCAGGGAGTTCAGCAGGCAGGCCGCTCCGGTCCCGCGGCAGCGGCTGGCGGTGACGATCGTGGCCGGCACCGCGGACCCGATGGTGCGCTACGAGGGCGGCCCGATGCGCGCGCCGGGCGTCGCGGGCTGGATCCTGCGGCGGCGGGCGGCCCGGCACGGCGACCTGCCGTCCGAGCGGCGGGTCGTGGCCACCGAGACAGTGGCCCGGGACTGGGCCGCGGGCAACGGGATCGGCGGCGAGCCGGCCGCCGAGCGGCTGCCTCAGGCGCCGGGGGATCCGCCGGTGACCCGGCTGAGCTGGTCCGCTCCCGGCTGCCCGCCGGTGGTGGTGTACCGGATCGAGGGCGGCGGGCACGGCTGGCCCGGCGCGCCGCAGTACCTGCCGGTCAGGGTCGTCGGCCCCATCCCCCGCCACCTCGACGCCACCGGCATCCTGCTGGACATGGTGACCGCGGGAGCGAGATTATCCCCGGTCCGGTGAGGGGTTCGGCCTGGATCACGGCGCCCGGTTCTCAGGGATGGAGCGCGCGCCCGATGGCGGCGATGAGAGCGGTCAGCGCCGCCGCGGCGGTCAGCGGGCCGCGGGTGCGGAATGTCTTCATCGCGAAGACCGCCTACTGCGATCTACTACGGGCCATCGTAGAGGGATGGCCGTCGTCGCCTAGCCCGGCTCGGGACCAGGCAGCCTTCCGGAGTCACCGGGCTCGTCTCCGACGATCACCGCGCCGCCATGACCCCAGGCGACGTACCGGAAGGTCAGGTTGACCAGCGTCGAGACGCGGTTCCGCCCGCCGAGCAGGTAGACCAGGTGCAGGGCGAACCAGGCCAGCCAGGCGAGCGTGCCGCGCAACCGCAGCCAGCGCAGCCGGCCGGCCAGCTGGACCACGGCGGACCGACGGCCGATCGTGGCCATCAGGCCCTTGTCGTGGTAGCCGAACGGCTCGGTCGGCAGTTCGCGCTGGAGCCGGACGACCTGGGCGGCGGCATGGCGCCCCATCTGCAGGGCGGGCTGGGCCAGCTGCGGGGCAGGCTCGCCGGGGTTGACCGCGATGTCGCCCACGGCGAAGATCCGGTCCTGTCCCCGGACCCGCAGGTCAGGTCCGACCACGATGCGGCCGCCCTGGCCCTGCGGCAGGCCCCAGCCCGCGACGGCCTCGGGCGCGGCCACGCCGGCCGCCCACACGGTGATGTCGCTGGGCAGTTTCTCGCCGTCGGCGAGCAGCACGTGCTCCGCGGCGACCTCCGCGATGCGGGTGTTCAGCCTGACGTCGACGCCGCGCTTGACCAGCTGCACCCGGGCGTACTCGCGCAGCCTGGGATGGAACGGCCCGAGGAGCGCGGGCGCCATCTCGATCAGCCGGACGTGCACCCGGGAGGGGTCGACGTCGGGGAACGTGGCACGGAGCACGGTGCGGCGCAGCTCAGCGAGCGTGCCCGCCAGCTCGACGCCGGTGGCCCCGCCGCCGACCACGCTGATGGCCAGACCGCCGTGGTCCACGCTCAGCCGCTCGAAGCCGGCCATCAGGTGATTGCGCAGCACGATCGCGTCGCCGCGGGTGTACAGGCCGAAGGTGTGCTCGGCCGCGCCGTCGATGCCGTAGAACGAGGCCGACACGCCGGTGGCCAGGATCAGGTAGTCGTAGCCGAGCTGGAGGCCGTTACCGAGCTTGATCCGGCGCGAGGCCGGGTCGACCGCGGCCAGCTCGCCGCGCCGGAAGACGGCCCCGTACCGCCCCGCGAAGCCGCCCGCCGGGTAGGCGACGTCGCCGGGGTTCAGCCCGGCGGTGGCCACCTGGTACAGCAGCGGCTGGAAGGTGCTGTACAGGTGGTTGTCGACCAGGGTCACCCGCATTCCCGCGCGGGTGAGCCGCTCGATGGCGGAAAGGCCGCCGAAGCCGGCGCCGCAGATGACCACGTGCGGCGCGTCCGGATCAGCCTGATGTCGTCTCGCCATGGTCCTCACCTCCGGCCCCCACTGCGATGTCCATCTGAGT
>JASHYW010000535.1 GCA_030042885.1 Streptosporangiaceae bacterium
GTCGAGCCCGGCGGCGCTCACGGCCTCGCGGACGAGCTCGAGGCGGCTGGCAGGATACAGGTCCACGGACTCCACCCTAGAGCTGCGTCACGGCGCTGAGGAACCGGCCCAGGGACGAGCCCAGCCCCCACCGCTCGCCGAGTTCCTTCAGGCGGTCGGCATCTGGCGGCACGGCGGGCAGTCGTCCCTCCACCGGGGGCAGCGGGGCGTCGTCGGCCACCCGGACGACCGACATGGCGATGTCCAGGTAGCCGCGGGCCTTCTCGAGCTTCTCCCGGCTGCCGCGGGGGAACCCGCCGTGCCCGGCGTCCAGCGCGGCGATGATGCCATCGACGCTGCCGAACGTGCGGATCAGCGCGGCCGCGGTCTTCTCCCCCACTCCCGGCACGCCGGGCAGCCCGTCACTCGGGTCGCCCCGCAGCGCCGCGAAGTCGGCGTAGGCGCGCCCCGGGATGCCGTACTTGGCACTCACCGCGGCCTCGTCGATCACGTCCATGTTCAGCAGGCCCCGCTGCGTGTAGATGACGCGGATGCCCCTGGCGTCGTCGACCAGCTGGAACAGGTCCCGGTCCCCGGTCACCACGTCGACCGGGTCCTGCGAACGCGCGGCCAGGGTGCCGATGACATCGTCAGCCTCGAAGCCCGGCTGGCCCGCGACGGCCAGCCCGGCCGCATGCAGCACCTCCTCGATCAGCGGAACCTGCGCGGCCAGCGCCGGCGGCGTCTCTTCCGATGTGCCGTCGGCAGCCAGGCGGTGCGCCTTGTATGACGGGACGGCCGCGACGCGGAAGGCCGGCCGCCAGTCCGCGTCCCAGCACGCGACCAGTCGCGCGGGCTGCCTGGCCCGGACCAGCCGGGTGATCATGTCGAGCAGGCCGCGCACCGCGTTCACTGGCGTGCCGTCCGGCGCGCGGACCGTGTCCGGCACGCCGAAGAACGCCCTGAAGTACAGCGACGCGGTATCAAGCAGCATGAGGGAGCCCACCGGGCCATCCTGTCATGCTGCCCTGGTCAGGTGAGAACGATCATGCCGTCCACGATCTCGATCTGTTTCTTCGGCAGCGGCGTGGAGGCCGGGCCGGTGACCACGGCGCCGCCGGGTTGTGTGTTCACGACCTTCCCTTCGTCTGTCCGTACAGATCCCGCCACCTCATGTGTAAAGGGACCGCGGCCCCGCTCGCGCGCTGACCGTGGCCCCGCAAGAGTCCGGTAATGCTTGATCTTCTTCGCTGGTGCGCTCCGCTTGGCTCATCTCTGGCTTCTCGGCGTAAGGGTCTATGCCCCTTCTTGCTCACCGGCCGGTCCGGTGCTCTCGGCCCAGGCCGCGGCCAGCGCCCGGACTCGTGCCGAGGCGTCCGGCAGCGTCAGGCCACGGCCCACGGCCGCCCCCAGCAGGTAGGCGGTGAGCGGGGCGGCCGGCCGGTCCACCGCGTGGGCCACGTCGCGCGCGAGGTCCAGCACGGTCTTGCTGTCCGCGGTGCCCAGCGGCCCCGGGCCGAGCCCGAGACCGGCGCGGACCGCGGCGGTCCACTCCTCGAGGGTGCTCATGGCTCCCCAGCCTAAAAGTCTGGGTCAGGGCAGCAAGCCGCCGTCGGCGCGCAGGACCTGGCCGGTGATCCAGCCGGAGTCCGGGCCAGCCAGGAACGCCACCACGCTGGCGATGTCCTCGGGCTGGCCGAGCCGCTTCAGCGCCGTCTGCGCCACCAGATCCTCGAACGTCTGGCCCGGATTCGCGCTGCGCAGCAACCCGGTGTCGGTGGCGCCGGGCGAGACCGCGTTGACGGTGATGCCGCGTCCGCCGAACTCCAGCGCCGCCACCGCACTGAAGTGCTCGAGCGCGCCCTTGGCGGCGGTGTACAGCGCGCCGCCGGGCGGATGGATGCGGGTGTTGAGCGTGGAAAGGCAGATGATCCGGCCGCCGTCGCGCAGCGCCCGGCCCGCGTACTGGATGACGAAGAACGGGCCGCGCGCGTTGACCGCCATGAACCGGTCGTAGTGGTCCTCGGTGACGTCCGCGATCGGGACCGGCAGGCCCGAGGCTGCGTTGCAGACCACGATGTCCAGGCCAGCGAGCCGCTCTTCCGCCTCGGCGAACAGCCGCCGCAGGTCACCCAGGCTGCCCTGGTTGGCGCGGACTGCGAACGCCCGGCCTCCGGCCTCGGTGACGTCGCTGACCACGCGGTCCGCGGCTTCGGCGTCCTGGATGAAGCTGAACACCACGCTGGCGCCGTCAGCGGCCAGCCGCTTGACAATCGCCCGGCCTATCCCTCGCGACCCACCGGTCACGAGCGCCCCTTTTCCCTCCAGCGTACCCATGGCGCCTCCGCCCGATCCGCAGCCATACCAGTCCTTGATCAGTGAAGATACTGTCAGATCGTGACGGGAACTGGCCCCCACGCGCACGGCCCGGGGCCCGGTGCGGATGCGAGGTGGCTGTCCGGCGCGCTCGCGCTGATCCTGGCCTTCATGACCGGGGAGGTGGCGGCCGGGCTGGCCGCGCACTCGCTCGCGCTGATCTCCGACGCCGCGCACATGCTGACCGATGCCGCGGCCATCGCGCTGGTGCTGATCACTGCCCGGCTGGGTGACCGGCCCCCGGCCGACGGGTACACCTACGGGCTCAAGCGCGCCGAGATCCTGTCCGCGCAGGCCAACGGCATCACCCTGGTCCTGCTCGCGGCCTGGCTCGGCTACTCAGCCATCTGGCGCCTGGTGACGCCGCCGGCCGTGGCCGGAGCGACGGTGCTCGCCGTCGCCCTGATCGGCGTGGCCGTGAACCTCGTCGCGACCCTGCTGATAGCCCGGGCCGGACGTCCCGCCCACGCCGCACGCCACAAGCCGATGAGCCTCAACCTGGCCGGGGCGTTCCGGCATATTGTCACGGACCTGTACGCGTTCGCCGCGACGGCGGTGGCGGGGCTGATCATCATACTTACCGGGTTCGGCCGGGCCGACGCGATCGCCACGCTGGTCGTGGTGGTGCTGATGCTGCACGCTGGTTACGGCCTGATCAAAGACTCTGGGCGGATCTTCCTCGAGGCCGCGCCTGCCGACCTGTCACCCGCGGCCGTCGGTGCGGCCATGGCGGCCCGCCCGAACGTCAGCGAGGTCCATGACCTGCATATCTGGGAGATCACCTCTGGCCTGCCGGCCGCCTCGGCGCACGTGCTGGTCGTGCCGGGCGCGGACTGCCACGAGGTGCGCGGTGATCTGGAGATGTTCCTGAGCGGCGCGTACGG
Organism: Streptosporangiaceae bacterium; assembly: GCA_030042885.1. The sequence continues at coordinate 3,240 of JASHYW010000535.1, forward strand.
CATCACCCACGCCACCCTCCAGGTCGACCACTCCTCACCGCGGACCGGTCACGTGAACGGCGTGAGCACCGACGTCCCCGGCGTCCCGGTCCGTGAACCGCACTGCGACGACGCGCACGGCCCGGCGTACCGTCCCGCCGACAGCGCTTAGCCGAGTCTTAGGTCCGGCCGGGACAGGACCGAGGACTCTCGCCCGGTCCGCGCCCGATCGGGTGTGCTGGAAGCCGCAGGCTCGCCGGGCACGCTGGCCCGGCGAGAATCGGCTACGGAGGTGCGGCGACATGACCAGCGACGCGAAGCAGCCTGCCGACATCGGCGAGGTGGCAGTGATCGGGCTCGGCCTGATGGGCGCGGGTATCGCTGAGCTGATGGCCCGGAGCGGCCGCCGGGTAGCCGCGATCGAGATCGACCAGACGTTCCTGGACCAGGGCATCGCCCGGCTGCGCGGTTCGCTGGACAAGGCAGTCGCCCGGGGCAAGCTCACCGAGATCGAACGCGGAGACATACTCGCCCGGATCCGGCCCACGGACGACATCACGGCCGGAGTTTCCGACGCCGACCTGGTGATCGAGGCCATACCAGAGCGCATGGACCTCAAGAAGGCCCTGTTCGAGCGGCTGGACGCGGCCTGCCGGGGCGATGCGATCCTGGCCACCAACACCTCTTCTCTCTCGGTCACCGAGATCGCGGGCGGCACGAAGTACCCGGACCGCGTCGCGGGCATGCACTTTTTCAATCCCGCTCCGGTGATGAAGCTGGTCGAGGTGGTCTCCACGGTGATCACCTCGCCGGACACCACGCAGACGCTGACCCTGCTGGCCCGTGACCTGGGCAAGACTCCCGTCCAGGCCAGCGACCGGGCCGGGTTCATCGTCAACGCGCTGCTGGTGCCCTACCTCAACCACGCGGTGCAGCTGCTGGAAACGGCTCAGGCCACCCGCGAGGACATTGACACGGCCGCCACCGTGGGGCTCGGCCTGCCCATGGGGCCGCTGACCCTGCTCGACCTGATCGGCCTGGACACAGCCCTGGCCGTCCTCGAGGTGCTGCATGCCGAGTTCGGTGGCACCCGGTACGCGCCTGCGTCGCTGCTGCGCAAGCTGTGCGACGCCAGGCTGTTCGGCCGCAAGAGCGGCCGCGGGTTCTACGACTACCGGCACGGCGCCCCCGCGGCAGGCAACGGGGACCACAAGCTGGTCGCGCTGCCCGTCGCGGTCGCGGTGATCAGGGACTCCGGCGGCTCGCTGGACGAGCTGGCCAGCAGGATCGCCGCGGCCGGCATCAAGGTCGAGCCGCAGCCCTCGGCCGAGACCGGCCTGGTCATCGTCGCTGCGCAGCCAGGACACCGGGTCCTGGATGCGGCTCTGAGCGCAGGTCACCCGGCCGATGTGGTCGGCGTCCACCTGATCGGGGATAGCGGCGGCACGCCCAGGCTCGCTGAGCTGGTGCCGACGGACATCGCCGCCGCTCGCACGGCTCCCAGAGCGGCCGGGCTCGCCGCCGCGATCGGCCTGAGGGCCGTCACCTCGCGGGACCGGCCGGGCTTCCTGGTCGAGGCTCTTGCCTACCCGCAGTTCAACGACGCGGTCCGGATGTTCCAGGACGGGTACGCCAGTCCTGCCGACATCGATACCGCGATGATGCTCGGCTGCGGCTACCCGTGCGGGCCGTTGCAGATGCTCGATGACGCCGGGGCGGCGCGCGTGGTCAGCGTCCTGGAGGCGATGCACGCTGCGACCGGCGACCCGGCGTTTACCCCGGTGCCCATGCTGGCCGAGTACGCTACCGCCGGTACCCGGTTCCGCGGCTGAGCCAGGCGTTATCCGTCAGCCGAGAGCGCTGGCCAGTTCGCGGGCCCGGCGCAGGTCCTCGGGGGTGTCGCAGTCCAGCCAAGGCGGCGGCTCGCCGGGCGCGGGGGCCAGGCTCACCGGGACCGGCGCGAGCGGGCCGAGCAGGCCCCGTAGCGAGGTGCCCTGGTAGCCAGTCGCGGCGCGGCGGAGGATCCGGGTGCGCCAGCAGCCGACCAGCCACTGCGGCCGCCCCGCCCCGTCGACCAGGACCGCGCCGTGGTGCCCGGCAGCCGCCGCCACCAGCGCGCCGAGGTGAGCCTCACGCAGGAACGGCAGATCGGCGGCCAGCACCGCCACCCAGGGCGACGACGCCTCGGCCAGCCCGCGCCGCAACGCCGGGACCGGACCGGCGCCCGGCGGCTGCTCGCCCACGAAGGACACGCCGTCCAGCCCAGGTCGCTCCGGCCCGACCACGATGACCTGCCGGGCCCCCGCGGCGGTTCCGGCCGCCACGACCGAGCGGAGGAGCGTGCGCCCCCCGACCGTCAGGCCGGGCTTGTCCTGCCCGCCGAGCCTGCTTCCCCTCCCGCCCGCGAGAATGATGATCCCGAACGGTTCCGGGCGGGCGCCTTCATGACCTGCCTGCGCCGTGCGTGGCATCTGACCGCCATCTGCGCAATCAGCCGCCGATGGCGGACATGGGACGGTCGGGCTGGAGGAAAGACGGGTCGTTGATGCCGTGGCCCGGCAGTTTCACCGCGACGGCCCGCTGCCACTGCTCGGCGAGCTCGGTGTCGGTCGCGCCGGCCCGAAGCGGGCCACGCAGGTCGCTTTCGATGCGGGCGAACAAGCAGTTCCGGACCTGGCCATCGGCGGTCAGCCGGACCCGGTCGCAGTTTCCGCAGAACGGCCGGGTGACCGACGCGATCACGCCGACCCTGGCCGGCCCCCCGTTCACCAGGAACGCCTCGGCAGGCGCCGAGCCGCGCTTACCCGGGTCGTCGGGGGTAAGGGTGAACTCGCGGTTCAGCGCGGCGAGGATCTCATCGGCGGTCACCATCTCGGCCCGCTTCCAGCCGTGCTGTGCGTCCAGCGGCATCTGCTCGATGAACCGCAGCTCGTAGGCATGATCCAGGCAGTACCGCAGCAGCGGCGCGGCCTCGTCGTCGTTGAGATCGCGCATCAGCACGGCGTTGACCTTGACCGGGGCCAGGCCGGCCTCGGCCGCGGCGGCCAGCCCGTCCAGCACGTCCGGCAGCCGGTCGCGGCGAGCCAGCTTGCGGAACGTCTCCGGGCGCAGCGTGTCCAGAGACACGTTGATCC
>JASHYW010000536.1 GCA_030042885.1 Streptosporangiaceae bacterium
GCGCGGGCCGGGGTGAGGTCCGGGTCGGCCAGCGAGAGCGGGATGCCCATTCCGTCCGCGGCGGCGATGGTGAGCACGGCGACCTTGTCCGGGTCGTACGTGCCGCCGAAGGCTCCCAGCTGACCGGGACGCCGCTCTCGGCCGCCACGTCCGCGAAACGTCCGCGAAGACATGATCGGTCAGGACGGTGCCGGGCTGGCGGTAGCTGGTCACGTTGCCGACGCTACCGGGTTGGCCCCGGGTATGGTCGGCACCGTGGGACGTGGCGTACGGCCGGTCAGCGTGGCCGAGCGGAGGGCGCGGCTGCCCGTCCGGCATCACCTGGCGCCGGGGGAGCGGGCCGGGACGGTCACCGCCGCGGTGGCCGACATCATCGGGCTGCACGGCACCGACCCGGCATCGGTGTACCTGGCGGCCTGGGCGCGCACCACGTGGGCTGACCGGTCCGCCATCGAGCACGCGCTGTACGAGGAGCGTTCGCTGGTCCGCATGCTCGGCATGCGACGGACGATGTTCGTGGTGCCCGCCGCCCTCGCGCCGGTGATCCAGGCCGCCTGCACCGACCAGATCGCGGAGCGCATGCGACGGCAGCTGACCCGGCGGGTGCAGGAGTCGGGCATAGCTCCCGACGGGGCGAGCTGGCTCGCCGAAGTCGGCGAGGCCACGGTGCGCGCGCTGGCCACCCGGGGCATCGCCACCGGCGGGGAACTGGCCCGGGACGAGCCGCGGCTGCAGGCTCAGATCACCTACGCCGCGGGCAAGAGCTACGGCGGACCGGTGAACGTCACCACCAGGCTGCTCACGCTGCTGTCCGCCGAAGGGCTGATCACCCGCGGCCGCCCGCGCGGCGGATGGACCTCCAGCCAGTTCACCTGGTCGGCCGCCGGGGGCCAGGCCCGGCCCGCAGAGCCCGCGGCGGCTGCGGCCCGGGCGGAGCTGGCCCGCCGGTGGCTGTCCGCGTTCGGCCCCGCCCTGGCTGCCGACTTGCAGTGGTGGGCCGGCTGGACGGCCGGCCAGGTCAGGCAGGCCCTGGCCCAGCTGGACATCGCCGAGGTCGACCTGGATGGCGCGCCCGGCGTCATGCTCGCGGCCGACGAGCCCGGCCTGGGCGAACAGCCAGATCTCCAGCCGTGGCCGGCGCTGCTGCCCGCCCTTGACCCCACCGCCATGGGCTGGCGCGAGCGGGCCTGGTACGTCGGCGGGCACGGGTCGGCGCTGTTCGACCGGTCCGGGAACATCGGCCCGACGGCCTGGTGGGACGGCAGGATCGTCGGGGGCTGGGCGCAGCGCAAGGACGGCGAGATCGCGGTCCGGCTGCTCGAAGACGTCGGCGCCGAAGCGGCCGCGGCAATAGCGGCCGAGGCGAGCAGGCTGCGCGAGTGGATCGGGTCCGGCCCGCGAACGCGGATCACCCCGCGTTTCCGCACCCCGCTGGAACGCGAGCTGTCCGGCTGAACCTCGCATCTGCCCTCATCCCAGTCGGCGGAACACCGGCGACGGGCGAGGCAGCCGACCCTGGCGCGGGGTGCACTGACTGGTGATGCGAGCGGCCGCGTGGGGCAGGAACGCCTCCGCGTTGCGGTCGACGAACTCCCGCACGTCCACGTCTGCCGCCTCGGCGGCCAGCACGTTCTTCAGCGAGTTGTCATCGGTTCCGGCCTGGAACCGCACGCGGTCCCCGCGCGCGCCGGAAGCGGGCCAGCACGTCTGCCTGGACGAGCTCGAGGGCGAACCCGATGTGCGGGCGCGCGTTCACGTAGGGAATCGTGGTGGTGATATAGGTGTGCGGCGCGGTCATGGGAACCTCCAGGGGCTCCGAGCGCGGACACACATCGAGGCCCCGTTGAAGGGCCTCGGGAACGGAAAGTCCGGACGCGTCAGCGGCCCCGCGAGCGGGCCATCATCACCTGGCGTCCGTACCTGGTCGCGTCATCCAGCACACCTGGCCGGGCTCCGTAAAATCGGAACACATTTTATGCCGAACGGAGCTGCGTTGTCACAAACTGGCCAGGCGGGCGCCGACCAGGCCGGCCTGTCCGCGGAGGACCTGCGGCATCTGCGCCGCTGCGTGGAACTGGCGGCCGAGGCGGTCGATGCCGGGGACTTCCCGTTCGGCTCGGTGCTCGTCGCCGGGGACGGCCGGGTTCTGGCCGAGGACCGCAACCGGGAGAACAGCACGGGCGACGCGACCCGCCACCCGGAGATCGAACTGGCCCGGTGGGCCGCGGCGAACATGACCGCCGAACAGCGGGCCGCGGCCACCGTCTTCACCTCGGGGGAGCACTGCCCGATGTGCGCGGCCGCGCACGCCTGGGTCGGGCTCGGCCGTATCGTCTACGTGAGCTCGTCCGAGCAGCTCGCGGGGTGGCTGGCCGAACTCGGCGTGCCTGCGCTCGCGGTGCGGCCGCTGCCGGTCGGCGACATCGCGCCGGGCCTGGTGGTGCAGGGCCCGGTACCCGGCCTGGCCGAGCAGGTCCGCAGCCTGCACCACCGTTTCCACGGCCAGCGGCAGCCGCAGACGCCGCGGCTGCCTCACGAACCCTGACCCGGGACGTCAGTCCAGGCGCACCAGGTCACCGGCCCGGATGCGGCCCGGAGCCAGCACGTCGGCGTAGACGCCGGCACAGGGCTCCGGGTCGTTCAGCTCCAGCGGCTGGACCCGGTTGTGGCGGGCGAGCACCCTGAGCGCCTCGGTGTCGCGGGGGAGGCCGCCGTGGGCTAGGGTCGGCACGGCGCACCGGGGCGTCCGCGCGATCACCCCGAGGATGAGCTCGCCGCCGATGCGCAGGTTCCGCCCGAGCCAGTCGTTCTCGGTGAAGCCGGGCTCGGTGGTCCGGATGACGATGTTGGGCCGGTAGCGCTCGGGGTGGGCCCTGCGGTGCGGGCTCAGCTCGGCGATCCGGTCCAGCGTCGAGGTAGTGAGCAGGTGGACCGGCGCGAAGTCGACGAAGGTGCCGGGCGGCCCGCCGCCGCCGATCTCCATGATCTCGACCGGGACCTCGGCGGCCACCCCCTCGCGCAGCACCGCTTCCGGGACGGCCCGGTCCAGCGAGGCGCCGAGCGGGGGTACCGCGGTCAGCATGACGGGCTCGCCGAGCAGCGCGGACAGGACCTCGTCGACGTCGGCGTCGGTGCTCCAGATGATCTTGCCGCCCGGCAGGGTGATGCTGACGGCCGCCGTGGCGGGGCCCGGAGCGGGATCGCCCGCGGCGGACAGCATCAGCAGGTCGCGCCACAGCCGCGGGTGTTTCGCGCTCGCGATCTTGCCCGTGGTGCGGCTGACCACGGCCAGCCGCCGGTCACCGGCCAGGCCGTGGCGGCTGACCATACTGGCGTTCACGTCCTCGCCCAGCATCGACTTGACCGGGTACCGGCGCAGCCTGGCCACTGTTCCGAGCATGCTCCGATCATCGCAGGACGGCGGTATCCCGGCACCGTCGCGGCTAGCCTGGCAGGGTCCGCGCTGAGAGTCCGAACCGAACAAGAGGGTGGCCATGGCAGAGATAACGCTCGTGATCGGTGCCGCCGCTTACTGTAGCGACGGGTTCCCTGGTGAACTGAAGTGCCTGGTAGTGGACCCTGCCACTCGGGCGGTCACTCATCTGGTGATCGAGCCGAAGCTTGAGCACGGGACCGGCCTCGGGCTGGCCCGGCTCGTCCCGCTGGACCATGTGGACGCCACCACGGGCGAGATCAGGCTCAGCTACACCGAGGCCGAGTTCAAGGACCTCAGCCCCGCGGAAGAGACCCTGGCGGAGTTCGTGCCCGGCTATAACGCCCCCGTGCAGCTGCTTCCCTCGGGGGAAGGCTGGAGAGGAGCGGGCGGCCCGGTCGCGGACGGGCAGACGATCCCCCAGATCCGGGAGATGGAAACCATCCCTCTCATACCCGAGGCCAAGGCAGGGGGGAGCGAGGTCGAGGAGGGCGAAGGAGATCGCGTCCGGGCCACAGACGGCGACGTCGGGCAATTTCATGCGCTCCGCGTCAACGCCGATAGCGGGGAAGTGACCCAGGTCCTCGTCAAGCGGCATCCATGGGGCCACAAGGAACTGGCCATCCCGATCGGCCAGGTATCAGGATTCGCGGCCGGCATCCAGCTCACCATCACCAAGCAGGAGGCCAGGGAGCTGACCGCCTAGACGCCGCTTGGACGAGTGATTCCTGATTCAGGTCAGCGGGACAGCCCGGGGTGATAGCCAAGCCAGGAGCACGGCGTCCCCGACGATGCACACCACTCACATCAGCCCCGTCAGTATCACGCGCCGGACCCGGCGGTCATTTACCGGGGAGGATCCGGGCTTATGGGAGGATCCGGGGGACTATGGTGCCCCAAATCCTCCCGGGAACCCGGATCCTCCCCGATCTTCGGGTCCCGGGCGCACCGCGATGCGCTCAGCTACCGCCAGGCACATGCATCA
>JASHYW010000061.1 GCA_030042885.1 Streptosporangiaceae bacterium
CCGCCCCCGAGACAGGCCACACCAACACCGCTGGCCCCTCTACCACCGCCAGTCCCGCAGCTTCGACCGGCCCGGCCCGGCTAGACTCAGAGACCCCTCAGGAAGGCGGCTAACGTGCCTGGCGGCTTCGACACGGTGCTCGTCGTCGACTTCGGCGCCCAGTACGCCCAGCTCATCGCCAGGCGCGTGCGCGAGTGCCACGTCTACTCCGAGATCGTCCCGTCCACGATGCCGGTCGGGGAGATGCTGGCCAGGCAGCCGAAGGCCATCATCTTGTCCGGCGGCCCGTCTTCCGTCTACGCCGAGGGCGCCCCGCCCGCGCCGCCCGGGCTGTTCCGGGCCGGCCTCCCCGTCCTGGGCATCTGCTACGGCTTCCAGCTCATGGTGTCCGAGCTGGGCGGCACCGTCGAGCGCACCGGCACGGCCGAATACGGCAGGACGGTGTTGTCTCGGGGGGACGATCCTCCCCAGCCCCCCCCTGATCACGGGGGGGCTGCCCGCCCCCCCGTACCCCCCTCGGCCCACCTTGCAGGGGGGATTCTGCTGGCCGGCACGCCGGCCAGCCAGCACGTGTGGATGTCGCACGGCGACACCTGCACGGCGGCCCCGCCGGGCTTCGCGGTGACCGCGCGGACCCAGGCCACCCCGGCCGCGGCGATCGAGGACCCCGCCCGGGGCCTGTTCGGCGTCCAGTTCCACCCCGAGGTCGTGCACACCGAGTACGGCGCGCGCATCCTGTCCCGCTTCCTCGAGCTGGCCGGCTGCCGCCCGTCCTGGACCATGCTGAACATCGTCGAGGACCAGATCGAGGCGATCCGCGAGCAGGTGGGCGGCGGCCGCGCGATCTGCGGGCTGTCCGGCGGCGTGGACTCCGCGGTCGCCGCCGCGCTGGTCCAGCGTGCCATCGGCGACCGGCTCACCTGCGTCTTCGTCGATCACGGCCTGCTGCGCCAGGGCGAGGCCGAGCAGGTGGAGCACGACTTCGTGGCCGCCACCGGCGTGCGCCTCAAGGTGGCGAACGAGGCCGCGGCGTTCCTGTCCGCGCTGGCCGGGGTGACCGACCCGGAGCAGAAGCGCAAGGTCATCGGCCGCGAGTTCATCCGGGCCTTCGAGCGTGCGGCCCGCGAGATCACCGCCGAGGCCGGCCAGCACGGCGAAGCGTGCGAGTTCCTGGTCCAGGGCACGCTGTACCCGGACGTAGTGGAGTCGGGCGGCGGCACCGGCACCGCGAACATCAAGTCACACCACAACGTGGGCGGGCTGCCCGATGACTTGAAGTTCCGCCTGGTCGAGCCGCTGCGTGCTCTGTTCAAGGACGAGGTGCGACGGGTGGGGGAAGAGCTCGGCCTGCCGCACGCGATCGTCCGCCGCCAGCCGTTCCCCGGCCCGGGGCTGGCCATCAGGATCGTCGGCGAGGTCACCGCGGAGCGGCTCGCCGTGCTCCGCGAGGCCGATGCCATCGTGCGCGAGGAGATGTCGGCCGCCGGGCTGGACACCGTGGTCTGGCAGTGCCCGGTGGTGCTGCTGGCCGACGTGCGCTCGGTGGGCGTGCAGGGCGACGGCCGCAGCTACGGCCACCCGCTCGTGCTCCGCCCGGTGACCAGCGAGGACGCGATGACCGCGGACTGGGCGCGGCTGCCCGCCGACGTCCTGGCCCGGATCTCCACCCGGGTCACCAACGAGGTCCCCCAGGTCAACCGCGTGGTCCTCGATGTCACCAGCAAGCCCCCGGCCACCATCGAATGGGAATGATGATTCCGAACGGTCCCCGGTGCGTGCCCCCGGCCGACCCGAGGAGCCGCCCCGGGCTCATCAGGCCTGGCCATCGCCCTCGCCCCAAATGCCACAAATGTGAGTTATGTCATACACGTTCCTGAGGCGTTTCGGCCACTGACGTGACGCTCGTTCGGCAAGGTGGTTGGCCATCAGCAGTCGACGTGCGCGACGGTCACCTCCGTGACCGGTGCCCTGACCCTGCCTCGCGCGTCGGCCGCGGCCCGTGACGACGCGGGTCGGCCTCCGCAGGAGAGCGGAGCGCATGCTGCCGGAACGACCCAAGGACTCAAGCTTGTCCAGCCCCCGAGCCCGCCACCGCAAGCCGAGCCGTCCCTCAGCCCGGCCGGGCCTGTCCACCACGTCGAGCCGTTCCGCAGTCCTGTCCGCTGTGCCGAGCCGTTCCACAGTCCCGTCCGCCGCGCCGAGCCGTCCTTCAGCCCGGCCGGGCCTGTCCGCCGCGCCGAGGCGGCACCGCAAGCCATCCGCGCTGCAGGGCAAGCCGGCCAAGGCGACCGCGGTGACCGCGCTGGCGGTGTCCGCGGCGGCGGCGTCAGGCGCGGCAACTCACTGGTTCGTCGGGGGCTCCGGGCACCCGACAGCGGCCCAGGCCAGCGTGACGAGCGTGCACCCTGGTGCCGTCGGCCGCCAGCCCGCTGGAGCCGACCGCCCCGGGCCATCGGCCGCCGCGCTGACGGCTCAGCCGCCGGCCATCCTCTTCCACCCCGACTTCAGCTTGAACACCGCGTCTCACCCGCGGCCCAAAGGACGGCATCATCGCCCAGTCAGCGCCGTCGCCGCGCCGCCGTCCAGCACCCCACCGCCAGCGTCCAGCAGCCCACCGCCAGCGTCCGGCAGCCCGTACCTCAATCCACTGCGAGCTGTAAGCGGCCTGATCCCCGAACGCGTCGACATGGGCGTTGACTTCGGCGGAAGCGGGCCGGTCTACCCGATCGGCGACGCCGTGATCACCAACGCGACCGGGAGCTCATCAGGATGGCCCGGCGGCGGATGGATCACCTACCGGCTCACCGACGGCCCCGATGCCGGGCTAATGGTCTACGTCGCCGAGGACGTCCAGCCCACCGTCGCGGTCGGCGAGGCCGTGACGCCGTCCACCGTGATCGCGAACATGTACAACGGCGACTCGGGCATCGAGACCGGGTGGGCCATGCCAGACGGCGCCTCCGCCGAATCCCAGCTGCCCGAGGCCGGGGGCATCGGCGGCGGCGGCCCGTTCCCGACCATGGTCGGGCTGAGCTTCGAGAACCTGCTCCGCAGCCTGGGCGTGCCTGCCTCACCGGACGCCGGCAGTTCCGGCTACGGAATTCTCCCGCCCGGTTACCCGGCCGCCTGAGCGACGGCGGGCCTTAGCCGAGGCTCCGCATGGCCCACAGGTCGGGGAAGGTCGGGTTCCCGAGCGTGGTCCGCAGGTAGGTGGCCCCGGCCGAGCCGCCGGTGCCGCGCCGCGCGCCGATCGTCCGCTCCACCATCTTGATGTGGTGATAGCGCCATTCCTGCATGCCCTCGTCGAGGTCGACGAGCAGCTCGCAGACCGCGGTCGCGTCGGTGTCGTCGTCGTAGACCTTCTTCAGCACCTGCTGCAGTTCCGCCGAAGCCTCGATGGGCGTTCTGACATCTCGGTGCCGCATCCCGGCCGGGATGTCGTATCCCTGGCCGGCCAGGTAGCACAGGAACGAGTCGAACAGCGACGGGCGGGACATCGCGGCCGCGATGCGTTCCCGCTCCGCGCTGCCCGCCGCGTGCTGCGCGAGCATCATCTTGTCCCGCCGTCCCAGCACCGCCTCAAGCTCGCGGAACTGCGCCGACTCGAAGCCGCTCGACGTGCCGAGCCAGTCACGGAACCGGGTGAACTGGGTGGGGGTCATGGTCTCGAGCACGTCGAGCTGGGCCACGACGATCTTCAAGATGGCCAGCGTCCGGCGCAGGGTGCGCATGGCGTGCGTGGTGCTGCCGGACTCCAGCTCGGACTGCAGCTTGCCGAGCTCGTGCAGCAGCTGCTTGAACCACAGCTCGTAGATCTGGTGGATGACGATGAACAGCATCTCGTCGTGCTCGTCCGATCTCGGCTGCTGGGCCGAGAGCACCTGGTCCAGCCGCAGGTAACCGGCGTAGGTAACGTGCTCAGCCATGGTCGTCGTAGCGTTTGGAGGTGATGATGTCGCGGGTGGCTTCGGCGGCGTCCCAGACGTCGGTGAAGCGTGTGGTGAGCGGGGCCAGGCCGAACCTGAATCGTTCGGGGGTCCGGTAGTCCGTGATGATCCCCCCGGATGCCAGCCGCTCGACGATCCGCTCGGCTTCCGGATGACAGAACGTGACGTGGCTGCCGCGGCGGTCCGGCTCCCGCGGCGTGGCGATCGAGCAGCCGAGCGGGACCAGCCATGCGTCGGCGAGCTCGATGAGGTAGGCGGTCAGCCACAGGCTCTTGGCGCGCATCGGCTCGATGCCCGCCTCAAGCAGCTGCCGCGCGCTCTCCTCCACCGCCGCGGTGGCCAGGATCGGCGGGGTGCCGGTCATGAACTTGGCCATGCCGGCCGCCGGGTCGTACCTGGGCCCCATGGCGAACTGGTCGCGCTGGGAGAACCAGCCCCAGATCGGCTGCCGCAGCACGTCCCGCAGCCGGGCCGAGACATAGCAGAACGCGGGCGCGCCCGGCCCCGCGTTGAGGTACTTGTAGGTGCAGCCGACGGCGAGGTCCACGTCGCAGCCGTCGAGGTCGGCAGGCACCGCGCCGGCGGAGTGGCACAGGTCCCAGAGCATCAGCGCCCCGGCCTGGTGGGCGATCTGGGTGATGGCCGCCATGTCGGCCAGGGCGCCGCTGCGGTAGGCGACGTGGGACAGGCTCACCACTGCGGTGTCCTCGTCCACCGCGGCCCGGACCAGGTCCGGATCGAGGCCCTCGTTGATGTCGGTGGGGAGCATGCGGAGCTCGGCGCCGCGCTGGGCCGCGATGCCCTCGACGACGTAGCGGTCGCTGGGGAAGTTGTCGTGGTCGGTGATGATCACATGCCGGCCTGGCCGCGCGTCGAGCGCCGCGGTCACCAGCTTGTACAGGTTCACCGTGGTATTGTCGGTGACGATCACCTGCCCGGGCGCGGCGCCGATGAGCTGGCCCACCACGTCACCGGCGCGGGCCGGCAGGTCCGCCCAGTGGTCCCACGACCTGACCAGGGCGGTGCCCCATTCCTCGCGGAGCATGGTTTCGATCCGCCGCATGGTGCCCAGCGGCAGGGCGCCGAGCGAGTTGCCGTTCAGGTAGACCAGCGCCGGGTCCTCGAGGAGGAACTGCCGGCGGTATCCGCCCAGCGGATCCGCCACGTCCAGTTCCTCGGCCCGTGCCCGGTCCAGCGAAACCTCCGCCATACCGCACACCCTACAAGGGGGGTCCGGGGGGATGGGTTCCTCCCAAGGGGGTCTGGGGGGATGGGTCCCCCCAGTAGAAGCAGCGGGGGGTTCAGGGGGTCGTCCCCCCGGGCTAGCACAGGTTGACGAGGCCGCCTGGGGCCACTACTGTTCGGGTTTAGCACTCACTAGTGTAGAGTGCTAATGCGACGAGGCAGTCTGGCACCCGCGACGGCAGGCCGCCATGTTCGCCCTCTCTAGCAACTCACCATTAGCCTTTCCGGAGGGGGAGGTCAGATCGTGACGACCGCCACCAAGGTAGTAATCAAGCCGCTCGAAGACCGGATTGTGGTCAAGCCGCTCGAGGCCGAGCAGACCACCGCGTCCGGCCTGGTGATCCCGGACACCGCCAAGGAGAAGCCCCAGGAGGGCGAGGTCCTTGCGGTGGGCCCTGGACGCTTCGACGACGCGGGGACCAAGCGCGTGCCGATCGACGTCAAGGTCGGCGACATCGTGCTGTACAGCAAGTATGGCGGCACCGAGGTGAAGTACTCGGGTGAGGAGTACCTGGTACTCTCCGCGCGCGACGTGCTCGCCGTCATCGAAAAGTAGGAAATCGTCGCCCTCTGGGGCAGGACAGGGTGTCCTGCCCCAGAGGGCTGATGCCACAGCTTGATCCAACCGCAGGTTGTTGAGGAAGAATCAATGCCCAAGATCCTGGAGTTCGACGAGGACGCCCGCCGCTCGCTCGAGCGCGGCGTCAACAAGCTCGCCGACACCGTCAAGGTGACGCTGGGCCCGCGCGGCCGCAACGTCGTACTCGACAAGAAATGGGGCCCCCCCACCATCACCAACGACGGCGTGACCGTCGCCAAGGAGGTGGAGCTGGACAACCCGTACGAGAACCTCGGGGCCCAGCTGGCCAAGGAGGTCGCCACCAAGACTAACGACATCGCCGGCGATGGCACCACGACGGCGACCGTCCTGGCCCAGGCGATGGTGCACCACGGGCTGCGCTCGGTCGCGGCCGGGGCCAACCCGATGGACCTCAAGCGCGGCATCGACGCGGCCGCCGCCGAGGTGTCCGAGCGGCTGCTCAAGGCCGCCCGCGACGTCGAGGAGCAGACCGAGATCGCCCACGTCGCGACGATCTCGGCGCAGGACGAAAAGATCGGCGAGCTGATCGCCGAGGCGTTCAGCAAGGTCGGCAAGGACGGTGTCATCACCGTCGAGGAGTCGCCCACGATGGGCCTGGAGCTGGAGTTCACCGAGGGCCTTCAGTTCGACAAGGGCTACATCTCGCCGTACTTCATCACCGACCCCGACCGCCTCGAGGCGGTCCTCGACGACGCCTACGTCCTGATCCACCAGGCGAAGATCTCCTCGATGGCCGACTTCCTGCCGCTGCTCGAGAAGATCGCTCAGGTGAAGAAGCCGCTGCTGGTCGTGGCGGAGGACGTCGAGGGCGAGGCGCTGGCCACCCTGGTGGTGAACAAGATCCGCGGCCTGCTGGCCGTGGTCGCGGTGAAGGCGCCCGGCTTCGGTGACCGCCGCAAGGCGATGCTCGCCGACATGGCCATCCTGACCGGCGCCACCGTGGTCAGCGAGGAGCTCGGCATCAAGCTGGAGTCGGTCGGCCTGGACACCCTGGGCCGCGCCCGCCGGATCGTGGTCACCAAGGACGACACCACGATCACCGACGGCGCGGGCGACAAGGCCGCGATCGAGGACCGGATCAGGCAGATCCGCACCGAGATCGAGAACACCGACTCCGACTGGGACCGGGAGAAGCTGCAGGAGCGGCTGGCCAAGCTGTCCGGCGGCGTCGCGGTGCTGCGGGTCGGCGCCGCGACCGAGGTCGAGGTCAAGGAGAAGAAGCACCGGGTTGAGGACGCCGTGTCCGCTACCCGGGCCGCCATCGAGGAGGGCATCATTCCCGGCGGCGGCAGCGCGCTGGTGCGCGTGGCCGGCGAGCTCGGCGACCTCGGCCGTACCGGCGACGAGCTGACCGGCGTGCGCGTGGTCGAGCGCTCGCTGTCCGAGCCCGCCCGCTGGATCGCGCTGAACGCGGGCCAGGAGGGCTCGGTGGTGGTGTCCAAGATCGCCGCCCTGCCCGCGGGCCACGGCTTCAACGCGGCCACCGGCGAGTACGGTGACCTGATCGCCCAGGGCATCGTC
>JASHYW010000537.1 GCA_030042885.1 Streptosporangiaceae bacterium
GCCCGGCAGTGCCTCGCGGGCGGCCTGGACCGCGGGCGGCGGGGCTGGCCCGGTCAGCTGGCCGTCCTGCCATCGCTGCCAGCCGTAGTGGCCGAGCACGATGATGCCGGGAACCGCGGCCAGCCCGCCGTAGGCGACCGCCTCCGCAGCGGGCCTGCCGGTGATGACGGCGAGCGTGCCGACCGCCCTGGCCAGCCTGGTCAGGACGGGCACCGCTCCCGGGTGGGCGCGCGCGGCGCGGGGGTCGGCCACGATCGGGGACAGGGTGCCGTCGAAGTCGGTGGCGATCAGCGCCTGCCGAGGGCGGGCGAGCAGCGCCTGAAGTCCGGCCCGGCCCTCGGGTGTGCTCGGCCGCACGGCGCGCATCAGGCCGGGCGGCCCTTCGACCGGGGGGAGCGGATGCGCTGGCGGCGGGCCCGCTGGGCCCGCAGGCGCTTGACCAGCACCGGGTCGAACGCGAGCGCCTCCGGCCGGTCGATCAGCTCGTTCAGCAGCTGATAGTACCTGGTGGCCGGCATGTCGAGCACCTCGGCGATGGCCTGCTCCTTGTGACCGGGTGAGGGCCACCCGCGGCGCTCGAACGCCAGGATCCGCATGTCGCGCTCGGACAACCCGGACATGCGGCCTCCTCCCGGTGCCAGGCTAGGACTCCGTGTTTGATTCTTCCAGAACGTACCCGGCCGTCCTCGGCTGTACCTCGGCCTGCGGCCGACGTACGCTCACGGTTCGTGAGCCGTTTTCGCTACCTGAGCTTTCTCACCGACTATGGGCTCGAAGACGGATTCGTGGCCGCGTGCCACGGGGTGGCCGCCCGCATCGCGCCGGGCGCCGCCGTCATCGACGTGACCCACCTGATCCCGCCCGGCGACGTCAGGCGGGGCGCGGCGGTGCTGGCCCAGACGGTGCCCTATTTGCCGCCGGCCATCCACGTGGCGGTGGTCGATCCGGGCGTCGGCACGGCCAGGCGGGGGGTCGCGGTGGCCGCGGGAGACTCGGTGTTCGTGGGTCCCGACAACGGGCTGCTCTCCTGGGCCGTGCGTGCGTCAGGTGGCGCGGTGAGCGCCTTCAGCCTGACCAACCGGACCCTGTGGCTGGACACGGTGACGCCGACGTTTCACGGCCGGGACATCTTCATGCCGGTCGCCGCGCACCTGGCGGCCGGTACGGACCTGGCCGCGACCGGAGAGGAGATCGAGGTCGCCGATCTGATCTCGCTGCCTGTGCCGGAAAGGCTGGTCCGCGATTCCATCGCGGAAGGCGAGGTGCTGACCGTGGATAGATTCGGCAATATCCAGCTCACCATTACCGCGTCGGATGCGGCGGAAATCGGTGTCGAGCCGGGCGGGATTCTCCTCATCCGCTCCGGCCGCCACCAGCTGACCGTCCCTTACCGGGAGATGTTCGGTGCCGTCGCGCCTGGTGAGCTCGTCGCCTATGCCGACAGCGCGGGGCTGGTCGCCATCGCGGTGAACGGCGGAGACGCGGCGGGGCGGCTGGGCCTGCCGCCCGGCGCACGGGTATCGATCGCCGCGGTACCGTCAGCAATTCGGCCATGACGCATTCCACCCGGGCCGGTCGCGTGGCACGATTACATAGGCCGGCGAACATCGCTACCACAGGTAAGCTCGGCCAGCCCTGGAGGAGATATCTGACCCAAAGTGTCACACCGATTGTTCCGCGGCACTTTGATGCCGTTCACCACGGGACTAGCGGCGGTCATAGCTGTCCTCGGAGTCCTGGGGTCTACGCCTGCGTTCGGTGCCACCCCGGGCACAGTGACGGGCAGCACCACCCGCAGCCAGGAATGGTGGCTGACCGGCCTGAACGTGACACAGGCCTGGCGCACCTCCGAGGGTGCCGGGATCATCGTCGCCGTCCTCGGCACCGGGGTCGACGCCAATCAGCCGAACCTGGCCGGTGACGTGATCACCGGACCGGACTACAGCGGTTCGGGCCGGGCGCCGGGCGGTCTGTACTGGGGAGTCGAGGGGACGGCGGTGGCGGGCGTCATCGCCGGCCACGGATACGACGGCAACTGGGGCAAGGGCATCGTCGGCATCGCCCCCGACGCGAAGATCCTGTCCGTCCGGGTCACGCTGGAATTCAACGACCCGCTGGTGTCCGACCAGGCCATCAGCCAGCGGCTGCCGGATGCCATCGCCGACGGCATCAGGTACGCGGCCGATCATGGTGCCCGGGTCATCGACCTGCCGCTTGACCCGGGAACGCTGGGGCTGACCAGCTCCGGAGACCCGGCCGCAGCCGGCGGCAGCGCCGCCGAGCGAGCCGCGGTCGCCTACGCGCTGCACAAGAACGTCGTGCTGGTGGCTCCCGCGGGCGACGACGGCCAGGGCTCGCAGATCGTGAACTACCCGGCCGCCTATCCCGGAGTCATCTCGGTAGGGGCGATCGCGCGCGACGGGCAGCTTGCCGCGTTCAGCAGCAGGCGCTCGAATGCGTCGCTGACCGCTCCCGGAGTCCGCCTGGTGACCGCGGCGCCGCCGGACGGCTACGGGCAGATCAGCTCCACGAGCGCGGCCAGCGGCATCGTGGCCGGCGTGGCCGCCCTCATCTTGTCCGAGTTCCCGCACCTTACCGTGGCCCAGGTGACCCGGGCCCTGATCGAGAGCACGGTCACCACCGCCGACGACATTAGTTTGCCGCCGCTACCGGGCCGCCCGCTCCCCGGCGCCGGATACGGCACCGTGGACGCCGCACGGGCGATCGAGATGGCCGCCCTCATCAATTCCTTCGACCAGGCCAGTCCGCCCGCGATTCCTCCGTCCCGGCCGGTCACGGCCGTGCGCCCGGCCGTGGCGTCATCCCGCCCCGCCAGCGCCAGCGCGCTGGCGGGATCGGTGCTGCGCGGCGCCGTGGCCGCCGTGGGCGCACTCATCGTCCTGGTGATGGTGGCGCTCATGGTCGCGCGCTCACGGCGCGGACGGCCCGCGGCGCCCAGCAGGCCCCGCGCCGCGGGCCAGCACGAGCACCGCAGGGCTGATCGTGCCCCGGCGGGGCCGGCCACGCCGGGGCCGGATTCCGGTGCCAGGCCCGACCCGCAGACCCGGCCGCAGGTGACCGGGCCTGCCCTGGCCGCGGCGGACGGATGGCCCTCCCCCGCGGGCTGGCAGGGTGGCGGCATCGGCGAGATCGGCCACCCCTCCAGCGCGCCGCCCCGCCCG
>JASHYW010000538.1 GCA_030042885.1 Streptosporangiaceae bacterium
TAGGCGCGCCCGATGGCGCAGGCGTCCGCGCCCAGCGCCAGCGCCACCGCGATGTCCGACCCGTGCCGGACTCCCGAGTCGACCAGCACGGCCACGTCGGGCCCGACCGCTTCGCGGACGTCGGCGATCATGTCGACCGGCGGCACCGCCCGGTCGAGCTGGCGCCCGCCGTGGTTGGACAGCTGCACGCCGTCCGCCCCCACCGAGACGGCGTGCTGGCAGTCCGCAGGCCCGAGTGGGCCTTTGATGACCAGCCTGCCCGGCCAGCGCGCCCGCAGCTCGGCGATGTCGTCCCAGGTGATGGCCGGGTTGAACAACGCGCCGGTGCCCTCGATGGTGACCACCTCGTGCCCGGTGAAGTTGGCGAAGCCGATGGCCGGGCTGCGCAGCATCCGGGTCCAGTAACCGGGCTTGCCCGCGATGCTCAGCAGAGTCTGCGCCGTCAGCTCGGGCGGGATGACCAGCCCGTTGCGCCTGTCCCTGGTCCGGTGGCCGGTCACGAAGCAGTCCACCGTCACCACGAGCACCCGGTACTTGGCCGCGGCCGCCCGGTCGACCAGCTCCTTGTTCAGCCCGCTGTCACGCAGGATGTACAGCTGGAACCACAGGTCGGGCTGACCGGGAGGTCGGTCGGGGCTGGTTGGTAGGGAAGAAACAGCTTGCGCGACCGCCTCGATGGTGGTGGTGGCCATGGTGGACAGCGTGTAGGGCAGGCCGTGCCGCTGCGCCGCACGTGCGGTAGCGATCTCGCCGCCCGGGTGCATCATCCGGGTGTACCCGGTCGGGGCCAGGGCCAGCGGCATCGGTGCCACCGAGCCGAGGAACGCCGCGAAGGTATCCGCCTCCGACACGTTCACCAGCGTCCGCGGCTGGAACCGCCACCGCCGGAACGCCCTGGTGTTAGCCCGCACGGACAGCTCTTCGTCGGCGCCGCCGTCGACGTAGTCGAAGACCGGGCGCGGCGTCAGCCGGCACCCCGTGGCGCGCAGGTCAGCGATGTCGTGGCAAGCAGAAAGCCTTCGGCGGGTGGCGTCGAGCTCAACCGGCTTCATCCGGATCAGCTTGCGTATCTCCGATGCCCTCATGTCAGGGACGATACGCGCCACGCTCCCGCATGCCTCCCGTGGCCCCCGGCCGCTCGAGCACCCCTACCGCAGCCCCGCCTCCCGGCCGGGTGTGACCGTCACCCCGTGGGCCGCGAGCTCGGCCGCGACACGTGCCGGATCATCCGGAGTGATGACCGGCTTGATCTTTCTGTCCAGGTAGATGACGAGCGCGGTATCTTTACGCGGCCGGTGAGGATCGAAATTGAACCAGTGAACCAGATCACCGCTGCCGTGGATACGCACCTTGCCCATGCTTCCGAGCGGGACCGAACGCACCTCGCGGATGTCCGCGTACCTGATCCGCTTGGCGCCCAGCGGCGCGTAGTAGTGACGGATGACGATCTCGTCCTCGGTGCAGGCCACCCGGCCGTCGTCATAGCCTTCCACGCCTGCAAAGCCTACGAGAGCGGTTCGCCCGCTGGCTCGTTGACTAGGCGGCCGGGCCACCAGGTGAAACGATCGTCCCGTGATGCCTCCGCAGTCGGGTGCGATCAAGGTCACCGACCAGCTCGAGCACCGGATCCGCAAGCCGGTCGACCTGCTGCGCTGCGTCATCGCCGCCATCGAGATCTTCGTGCTGGTAGTGGCCGGCGTGGCGGCGAGCGCCACCACGACCGGCATCGAGACCGACATCGTCGGTGCGAGCAAGCGGCTGCCGCACGCCCTGCTCGTGCTGAAACCGCTCGCGCTGTTCGCCATCCTCATCATTCCCCTGGCGCTGGCCGTCCGCGAGGTGGTCAGGGGCCAGGTCCAGCGGCTCGCGGAGGCCGTGGCCACCGGTGTCCTGGCCGCGGCGGTGGCGGCCGTGGCCAACGCCGCGCTGCGGCACGAGGTGGCCGCCCGGCTCTACGACGCGATCATCATGTCGCGGCCGGGCGCCAGCCACCATAACGCGCTGGACCCGTACCTGGCCGGCCTGGTGGCCTACGCCACCATCATCGGCCTGTCCGGGCGACCGGGCTGGCGGAACTCCCTGTGGCTGGCCGTCGGCGCCTACGGGCTGGTGCACCTGGCGGCAGCCGATACCACCGGCCTCTCGTTCCTCATCACGCTGCTGCTCGGCCGCACGGTCGGCCTCGGCGTCCGCTACGCGGCGGGCAGCCTGTCGGTGCGTCCCAGCGCCACAGAGATCGCCGCGGCGCTGACCGCCGTGGACCGGCAGGTGACCGAGATGTGCCGGATCTGGCCGGACCCCAGGGGTCCCAAAACCCCCAAGAGCGCCGGATCGCGGCACTATGCCGCCGCCACCAGCGGCGGCGGCCGGCTCGACGTCACCGTGTACGACCGGGACCAGCAGGCGGCGGGGGCCTTCTACCGGATGTACCGGTCGCTGCTGCTGCGCGGGCAGGTCTCGCGCGGTGCCCCCATGTCCACCGACCGGACCGTGGAGCGCCGGGCGCTGCTGTCGTACGCGGCCGAAGACGCCGGAGCGCCCACGCCCAGGTTGCGTGCGGTGGTCCGGGTCGGGCCCGAGGCCACCGTGCTCGCCTTCGATCACCACTACGGGACGACCCTGGCGGAGCGGAATCCCGGCTGCACCGATGCCGAGCTGCGCAGCATCTGGGATGCCGTGCACGTGCTGCACGCGCACCGGGTCACGCACCGGTCGCTGACGGCGGACCGCATCCTGCTGACCGCCGATGGCGGGGTGATGCTGCTCAACCCGGGTGACGGTGACGTGGCAGCGAGCGACCTGCAGGTCCGCCTCGACATGGCCCAGCTCATCGCCGAGCTCGGGCTCGTCGTCGGGCCGGAACGGGCCGCCCGCCTGGCGCTGGAGGAGGCGGGCGCCGACGAGCTCGTCGCCGTGGTGCCGCTGCTGCAGCGGGTGGCCCTGGCCCGGACCACCAGGGCGGCCCTGCGCCGCCGCCGGGACGTGCTGCCCGCGCTGCGCAAGCAGCTGCTCGCCGCCGTCCCCGGTGGTGAAGTGCCCCCGGCGCGGCTGGAGCGCATCGGGTTCCGCACCCTGGTGACGCTGGTCGCGACCATCGCCGCCGTGTACCTGCTCGCGGGCGAGCTCGCGCGGGCCAGCCTGGGGCACGTGATGCGAGCGGCGGACTGGCACTGGAGCGCCATAGCGCTGGCCCTGTCGGCGCTGACCTATGTCGCCGCGGCGTTGTCGCTGTCCGGGTTCGTGGCCAGCCGCCTGCCCTTCATCCGCACGCTGCTCGCCCAGCTGGCCGGCTCCTTCGTCACGCTCGTGACCCCGGCCGCCGTCGGCGGTGCGGCGCTCAACATCCGCTACCTGCAGCGCAGGAAGGTCCCGGCGCCGGTTGCGGCGGCGAGTGTCGGCGTGTCCCAGGTGGTGGCCTTCGTGCTGCACATCTTGCTGCTCGTCGTGTTCGTCGCGCTGGCCGGAGCCGCCGCCAAGCATCCGTTCAGCCCGCCGACCTGGTCCTACTTCGTGCTGGCCGGGCTCGTCGTGGTGGCCGGGGTCGTGCTGGCGCTGCCCGCGGGACGGCGGCTGCTGCGGGCCCGGGTGGCCCCGACGCTGGGCCAGGTGCTGCCGCGGCTGCTCGAGGTCGCGCAGCAGCCGCGCAAGCTCGCCGAGGGTGTCGGCGGCACGCTGCTGCTGAGCATGGCCTACATCGGCTGCCTGGCCGCGTGCGTGCAGGCCTTCCACGGCTCGGTGGCCATCGCGAGCATCGCCGTGGTCTACCTGACCGGCAGCGCGCTCGGATCGATCATCCCCACGCCCGGCGGGCTCGGCGCCGTGGAAGCCGCGCTGACGGCCGGGCTCGTCGCCACCGGGCTGCATGGCACGGAGGCGGCCAGTGCGGTGCTGCTGTTCCGGTTGCTGACCTTCTGGCTCCCTGTGCCCTTCGGCTGGGCCGCGCTGAGCTTCCTGGAGCGCAACGGAGACCTCTGACGGGTTGCCATCGGCTCGTGGTGGGTAGCGTGACTATGCGAGGCCCTTTTCGTCCCGGGAGCATGAGATTTCTTCATTCCTGCGACTGACCAGGATTGTGGCCTTTTACCTTGTCACCTTCGGTATCATCGCGGTCGGCTCGATCTGGCTGGCGTTGCAGGTCACGCCCCTGCAGACGGTCTCCGCGGCCGGTCAGACCGCCCAGGTCGGCGCGGTGATCCCGGACCTCACCCTGTCCGGTCCCGGTGAACTCGACCTGTTCGGCCAGATCGTGCCGACCAAGCCGCGATTCGACGGCCCGATCCGCCCGCTGCTTCAGCTCACCCACATCACCATCGACGCCCAGGTCGCCCAGCTGCTCCGCTCCGACGGCCCGCGCAGGCTTGAGCTGAGCCTCAGCCAGCAGCTAGCGCAGGGCTGGACGCGTTACTTCGAGTGGGAGACGCTCATCGTGGCCGGGTTCGCCGTCATTCCGCTGATCGCGCTGGCCGGCCTGCGCAGGCAATCGCACCCGGCCATGCTGAAGACCGCGGCCGCCGGGGTGGCTGTGGTCTGCGCGGTGAACATCGGCGGCGTGCTGCTCACCGCCTCCAGCACGCCGGCCGTGCTGCGCAGCGTCAGGACGCTCGACGACTTGGTGGGTGCCGTCCCGCTCCAGGCCGCCCCGGGCACCGTCGCGCGGCCGCTGCCCGGCGTGCAGGCGGTAGTAATCGGCGATTCGACCGCGGCGGCCGTGGGTAACCCGGTCGCGGCAGGGGCCAGCGCCCTGGACCGGGCCTGCGGTCGCAGCAGCGAGTCCTATGCCGCCGACCTGGCCCTGGCGAACAACTGGAACGTGCTGAACCTGGCCTGCAGTGGCGCGACGATCCAGAACGGCGTGCTGGGCGTGCAGCTTCTCAGCGACGGGCAGGTGGCCCCGTCCCAGCTCATGGAGGCCGAACGAGCCACGCACACCAAGGTGATCATCGTCAGCGTGGGCGCCGACGACGTCGAGTGGTCCATGATGACGCGGTTGTGCGCGGCCAGCGCCGTATGCAACGACGAGGTATCCGCCGCGTACTTCACCAAGCTCATCGGGGACTTCACCCGCAGCTACTACCAGCTCCTCGGCGACCTGGCTCAGATGCCCGGCAACCCTGCCGTCCTGATCAACGAGTACTACTCTCCGTTCGGACCGGACATCGGCTGCCTGGCGCGGTACGGCATCACCGCGGCCAAGAAGAAGGTCCTGCTGTCACGCCTGGGGCAGCTCAACGCGGTGCTCGCGCAGGGCGCGCAGACGTTCGGCTTCGGGGTGGCGGATCCGCCGTTCGCCGGCCACGAGCTGTGCACGGCCGATCCCTACGTTCAGGGTCCGGATGACCCGGCGCCGCTGCATCCCACCGCGACCGGCGAACTGGCCATCGCGCTGGCCGATCAGCAGGTGCTGCCCAGGCTCGAGGGCCTGGTCCCCGCCGCGGCGGCGACGCCTTCGGCGCCCGCCCGAGGCATCTAGCGGGGCCGGGACGGCCGGATCAGGCCAGCGCGGGGATGATCCGGCCGCCGTAGGCGGCCAGGGTGGCCTCTTCCTGGTCGTGCATCAGGTACAGGGCAAACTGGTCGGCGCCGGCCTCGGCCAGCTCACGCAGCCGGTCCACGTGCGCGGACGCCGGGCCGAGCAGGCAGAACCTGTCCACGATCTCGTCCGGCACGAACCCGACATCCGGGTTGTCCGACCTGCCGTGGTGCGCGTAGTCGTACCCTTCGCGGCCCTTGATGTAGTCGGTCAGCGCCCGGGGGACCGGACCGTCCGTGCCGTACCTGGAGACGATGTCCGCCACGTGATTGCCGACCATGCCGCCGAACCACCGCAGTTGCTCCCGCTGGTGCGGCAGGTCGGTCCCGACGTAGGCGGGCGCCGCGACGCACATGGTCAGCGCGCCGGGATCACGTCCGGCCTCCTTCGCCGCCGCGCGCACCGAGCCGATGGTCCAGCGGGCGATGTCGGGGTCGGCGGTCTGCAGGATGAAGCCGTCGGCCTGCTCGCCGACCAGCTTCAGGGCCCTCGGCCCGTACGCGGCCATCCAGATCGGGAGCTTGCCGTCCCGCACCCACGGCAGGCTCAGCGGCTTGCCGTGGTGCCCGACCTCGCGCCCCTCGGCCAGGCCCTTAATCACGCTCATCGCCGCCGACAGCGTGGCTAGCGACATGGGCGGCTGGCCGATGACCCGCCGGGCCGAATCGCCACGGCCGATCCCGCACACCGTCCGGTTGCCGTACATGTCGTTCAGCGTGGCGAACAGCGAGGCGGTGACCGACCAGTCCCTGGTGCCGGGGTTGGTCACCATCGTCCCTACGGTCAGCTCCGAGGTCGCGGCCAGGACCGCCGAGTAGATGACGAACGGCTCCTGCCACAGCACGTGCGAGTCCCACGTCCACCCGTAGCCGAAGCCCGCCTCCTCGGCCCGCTGCATCATCTCGACGACCCGGCTGGCAGGCGGGTTCGTCTGCAGAACCACCCCGAATTCCATGATCCCTCCCGAGCTACAGCA
>JASHYW010000062.1 GCA_030042885.1 Streptosporangiaceae bacterium
GTCGACCTCTCACTTGATCCGCTCACAGAACTCACGATTCCTCCTTGTGCGGGCGTGCAGTAAAGCTTATGTGTGCCGGCCGGTCGCGGCCGCCCGGGTCCGCGTCGGCCGCGACGGGTCAGGGTCCGCAGCCGACTAGGAAAATCTACCGTCGGCTGACCCTCCGGGTGCGCAAGAAGTCGCGGATGACGTACTCACCGAGACGTTCGGGTGCCGCCTGCAGGACCCGCCCGCCGTTCCTTCTTGCCACATTGTCAACGAACGCGCTGAGCCGCGCGTCGTCCGCGAGCATGAAAATGTTCAGCGCGGCGTGCCGGCGCGTCATCTTATCCACCTCCGCCAGCGTGAGCTCGAGCGTTTCCGGCGACGGCGGCCAGTCGAACCAGGACCGCCCGTCACGCTGCAGGTGAGCGGTCGGCTCGCCGTCCGTCACGATCAGGACGACCGGCTCGTGCTCCGGGTGCCGGTCGATGTGACGCCCGGCGAGCAGCAGCGCGTGGTGCAGGTTCGTGCCCTGGACCATGTCCCAGCCCAGCCCGGCGAGGTCGGTCTCGCGCAGCTCGCGCGCGTAGTTGGAGAAGCCCACGACCTGGATGGCGTCCTGCGGGAACCTGCTGCGCAGCAGCGCGTGCAGCGCGAGCGCGGTCTGCTTGGCCGCCGCCCAGGTCCCGCGCAGCTGCATCGAGTAGGACAGGTCGACCAGCAGCGACACGACCGCCGCCGTCCGCCGCTCGGTCTCCGCCACCTCGAAATCACGCCCTGCTAGCCGGGGGGGACTGTGCTGCCCCGGGGGGGCGACCCCCCCCAAACCCCCCCCGCTCCTGGGGGGACCCATCCCCCCAGACCCCCCTTGGGACCACAAGGCCCCGGAACCGGCGGTGCGCAGTAGCGCGTTGCGGACCGTGGCGGGGACGTCCAGGGGCTGCTCGTCGCCGAACTCCCAGGCCCGGGTGGTGCCGGTCAGCTCTCCGGCCTGGCCGGCGTCCCGCTGGTCGTGGTCCCCGGACCGGCTCCCGAAATTCATCTCGCCGAAGATCCGGCGCAGCGCCGCGTCACCCAGCCTGCGCACCGCCTTGGGGGTGAGCTCGAGCCGCCCGCCATGGCGCGTCAGGTAGCCCTGCCGTTCGAGCTCGCGCTCGATGCGGCGCAGGGCTTCGATGTCGTCCACCGCCTGCCGCCCGAACGCCCGCCGGACGGCATCCTCGTCGATGTCGTCCAGGCTCGCGCCCGGGTACTCCTGGCCGAGCGCGGTCTCCAGCTCGGCCAGGTCGGCGAGCTCGGCCAGGGCCGTGGTGGCGTCGCCCAGGCCGAGGGGCTCCGCGCCGGACATCTGGACGCCGCCCATCATGGCTGCCCGGTCCAGGTCCGGGCGCCTGGCCCGGAGCGCGTCGGCCAGCCGGGCCATCTCGGTGGCCAGCCCGGCGTCGTCGAGCGCGTTCGCCATCAGGTTGGCCAGTTCCTCCCGCTGCTCGTCGCTGAGCGAGCGCAGCAGCCGTTCCGCGGCGGCCATCCGGCTGATGAGCGAATCGACCAGCTCCTCCAGGTTCTGCGGGTGGTCTGGGAACAGGTCGCCGTAGCGGGCCATGAACCGGTCGAAATCGGCCTGGGTATGGGCCCCGCGGGCGTCGGCGGCCAGCATCTCGTTCAGCTCGCCGAGCATGTCCTTGATCCGCTGCATGGCCTGCGGATCGGGGGACTGCAGCACCTGGCGCATGCCGCGGAACTGGCTGTCAAGCACCTCGCTGCGCAGCAGGTCCCTGAGCCGGTCGAAGGTCTGCCTGGCGGCCGCCGACCGCCAGTCGTAGCCAGCCAGCCGCCGGATGGCCTGGGCCGTGTCCGCGGGCAGCGCCTCGAGGTCCGCCTCCCGCAGCCTGGCCTCGTCGCTGGGGTCGGGGAACAGCTCGGCCCGCTCCTGCCCGACGGCGGTGTCGAGCAGCGCCCTGGCTTGCTCCAGGATGCCGTCCAGGCGGCCGCTGCCGCGGATGTCGCGCTGTCTCTCGCGCACCCTGCGGAGCAGGTCGTCCAGGCCGCGCCGGTCCGCCAGGCCCTTCCTGAGCAACTCCCGCAGCGCGTCGGCCGGGCTGGCGCCGGCCAGGATCGCGTCGCCCATCTCGTCCACGGCGCCGCGCACGTCATAGGAGTCCGCCAGCGGGTCCGGGCCGTATACGTACCGGCCGTAGCGGTAGTTCTCCATGCTGTCCTTCGTCGCTCGTCAGGTCCGGTACCGGGTGGTCCCGCCGATGCTGTCCTTGGATAGCCGGCGCATCAGGTAGAGCCCTTCCAGGGCGAACTCCAGGGCCGCCGCCGCGTGCCCGAAGGACTCGCCGCCGTCCATGCCGAGCCTGGACATGATCCTGGCCAGCCCGGGCACGTCGCCGATCCGCTGCAGCAGATCAGCGGCCGGAACCAGCTCGCCGGACTCGACCGTCGCGCCCTCGTCGAACTTGGCCAGCAAGCCGGACAGATCGACGCTGCCCAGCCTGGAGCGGAAGGTTTCTGCGATGGCCCGGCGCAGCACCGCGCCGAGGACCTCTTCCTCCCTGCCCTCCTCGCTGACCTCGAACTCGACCTTGCCGCGCAGCGTGCTGACCACGGCGGGCAGGTCGCAGACCCGGGCCACCGGCGGCTCTGGCGCCGGGGCGGCCAGCGCAGACCGGCGCACCGCCGAGGCGGCCGCGCTTTCGGCCGCGGCAATGGCGAACCTGGCGGAAACGCCGGAGCGGGCGTCGACGGCGGGCGAGTCACGCACGCCCCTGGTGAACCGCGCGATCACCTCGATGAGGTGGCCGGGCAGTTCCGCGCCGGCCCGGATGTCGGCTTCCTGCCTGATGAGGGTCAG
>JASHYW010000539.1 GCA_030042885.1 Streptosporangiaceae bacterium
ACGGCGTCCGGGCCCAGGCCGCGGCGCTGCCGTACGCCGAGCACGCGGTGCGCGACCATCAGGCCGGCACTCCGCGGCCGCGGCCGGAGATCTCGGTCCCGGACGCCATGGCGGAGCTTGATGCGATGATCGGCCTGGCATCGATAAAGGAACAAGTGCATTCGATCGCCTCCTCCATCGAGGCGGCTCGGCAGCGAGCGGTGGCAGGCATCACCACCGAACGGCCGATGCGGCACTTCGTCTTCCTCGGCCCGCCAGGTACCGGCAAGACGACGGTCGCCCGGGCGCTGGCCAAGATCTTCTACGCGTTCGGCCTGCTGGAGATGCCGGACGTCATCGAGGCGCACCGGGCCGACCTGGTCGGCGAGTACCTCGGCGCGACCGCGATCAAGACCAACGAGCTCGTCGATTCCGCGCTCAATAAGGTGCTGTTCATCGACGAGGCGTACAGCCTGGTCAACGAGGGCGACGGGCAGACCGACAGGTTCGGTGTCGAGGCGGTGCAGACCCTGCTCAAGCGGGCCGAGGACGACCGCGAGAACCTGATCATCATCCTGGCCGGCTACGAGAAGCAGATGGAGACGTTCCTGGCCTCCAACCCTGGGCTCGCCTCGCGGTTCGCGACCCGGCTGAAGTTCCCGAGCTACTCGCCGATGGACATGATGAGGCTGGCCGACTTTGCGCTGGACCGGCGCGGCGAGGAACTCGATCCGGACGCGCGGCCGGTGCTGCTGCGCATCTTCGAGGACGTCGCCCGCCGCCGGATCACCGACGAGCTCGGCAACGGCAGGTTCGTCCGCAGCCTGCTGGAGAAGGCCGGCCAGGCCCGCGACGTGCGGATCATGGCCCGCAGCACCGAGCCGTCGCGGGACGACCTGGTGACGATCCGCGCGGGCGACCTGGAGCGGGCGTTCTCCGAGCTGACGAGCAGGCTGCGGGGCTACGAGGACACGCCCACGGTGGAGGGCGCGATCGCCGAACTCGACGAGCTGGTTGGCTTGGAGCCGGTCAAGCAGCAGGTGCGCGCCATCGCCGCGCAGCTGCGGGTGGCCAAGCTGCGCGACACCCACGGGCTGACCAGCCAGCCGCCGGCCAGGCACTTCGTGTTCACCGGCCCGCCCGGCACCGGCAAGACCACGGTGGCGCGCATCCTCGGCCGGATCTTCGCCGCTCTGGGGCTGCTGGTCAGGCCCGAAGTGGTGGAGGCGCACCGGGGCGACCTGGTGGGCGAGCACCTCGGCTCGACCGCGATCAAGACCAACAAGCTCATCGACTCGGCCGTGGGCGGAGTGCTGTTCATCGACGAGGCGTACTCCCTGCACAACGACGGGTACATGGGCGGTGACGCGTTCGGCGCCGAGGCGGTCCAGACGCTGATCAAGCGGGCCGAGGATGACCGCGACCGGCTGGTGGTCGTGCTGGCCGGATACCCGGACGACATGGACAGGTTCCTGCACAGCAACCCCGGCCTGGGCTCGAGGTTCAGCACCCGGGTCACCTTCCCCAGCTACCAGCCCGACGATCTGGTCCGGATCGCCGTGCTGCTGGCCGAACAGGCCGGGGACATGTTCGACCCGGCCGCGGTGGACGTCCTGGGCGGGATCTTCGCCCGCGCCTGCGCGGCCGGCCGGGTCGACGAGCTCGGCAACGGCCGGTTCGCCAGGTCCTTGTTCGAGCGGGCCTGCGCGTACCGGGACGTCCGGGTGGTGAGCATGGGCGAGCGAGCGACTGCGGAACACCTCACCACGGTGACCGCCGCCGACGTCCAGACCGCGTACCGGGACCTGGACCCGACCGCGGTGCCGGACCAGGGATAGCGGCCCCGGCTGCGGCGCGCGCGCCTGGGATACGCTCGGCCGGTGGACGGACGCTGGGAATTCTGGATCGACCGGGGCGGCACGTTCACCGACATCGTCGCGCGGCGGCCGGACGGGCGCCTGGTCGCGCACAAGCTGCTGTCCGACAACCCCCGGGCCTACCAGGACGCGGCGGTGGCCGGCATCCGGCAGCTGCTCGGCCTCGGGCCAGACGAAAAGGTCCCCTCGGACCGGATCGGCTCGGTCAGGCTCGGCACCACGGTGGCCACCAACGCCCTGCTGGAACGCAAGGGCGAGCCCACCGTCCTGGTCATCACCGAAGGTTTCGCCGACGCGCTGCGCATCGCCTACCAGAACCGGCCGCGGATCTTCGACCGGCGGATCGTGCTGCCCGAACTGCTCTACGAGCGGGTCATCGAGGCCCGCGAGCGCATCGGCGCGCACGGCGAGGTCCTCACGCCGCTGGACGAGGACGCGATCGCCGGGCCGCTGAAAGCGGCTTACGACGACGGCTTCCGCAGCGTGGCCGTGGTCTGCGTGCACGGCTACCGGTACCCCGGGCACGAAGCGCGTATCGGCGACCTCGCCCGCGCCGCCGGCTTCACGCAGGTGTCAGAGTCACACCGGACCAGCCCGCTGATGAAGCTGGTCTCGCGGGGCGACACCACCGTGGTCGACGCCTACCTGTCACCCATCCTGCGGCGGTACGTGGCCGAGGTAGCGCGCGAGCTGAAAGACGTGAAGCTGCTGTTCATGCAGTCCAACGGCGGCCTGACCGACGCGGCCAGCTTCCGCGGCAAGGACTCCATCCTGTCCGG
>JASHYW010000540.1 GCA_030042885.1 Streptosporangiaceae bacterium
GGCGAGGACGAGGTCTGGGGTCAGCTGATGATCAGCGAGACCTCGCCGGACCTCGAGCGCTTCACCGCAACCCCACGCACAGGTGTGTGGCAGCTCGACCACGACGGGCGCGTCTCCTTTGCGCGCTGGGGCAACGACTGGGACTCGCTGATCGACGAGTCCGAGGCCTTCTACATGCGTATCGCGGAGCCTGGCGACTACCGCTGCCAGGGCGCCGAACTCGGCGTGCTCGTCACCCGCGGGCACCTGCAGACCAGCGGTTACCAGCTCACCGAGCGCTGCCGGCGCTGGGTCGAAGGCATCAAGGCGCAGTTCGCCTCAACACCCCTGGCGCCGGGTGATCCGGCCAGGCCGATCGTCTCGCGGCTCGTCGCACGAGCCTGACCAGCAGCTGCAAGGATTGTCATAGGTCTATTAGTGCTTCCGTGAAGAGCTCCTGGAAGCGGGCGGCTGCGGTAGCCTGATTCTCGCGGCTCTGTAGCGTCTCTCGCTCGGGGTCACCGGGCGCTGCCCAGCTGTGATCCATATCGTCTAGTCCTATAAGTCGTCCCCGCGGATGTGCGTGGCAGAACTTAATACTTTCCTCGAAGGGAACATCAGAATCCGCACGGCCGTGTAGAATCGTGTAATCCTTCGTGGGTTGCTGCCGATCTATAATTTCGTCGAAGAAGTAGAATTCTGGAACGATCAAGCCTGGCAGCTCTACGCTTGAGTATTTAATATACCCGAGTTCTTTGTAGCGCTCCCAGTCGGGGTTTACCCGTAATATGCCCTCGGTGTAGGAGAGGACAGGCATCGTAAGAAAGACATGGTTCACGGACTCTGTCCACATTCCATAAATGTATGACGTCCCGCCTCCGAAGCTATTGCCTGATATTGCTCGTCGAATGGACGGGCCCGGGTGTGATGCCAGCAGATAGCGCCATGCTATGTCGATGTCCAGCATCATGCCGGACAGCATGAGATTCTTTATCGGAAGTTCAGATTCGCCGTGGCCGCGGTAGTCTATCGCTAAACTTGCTATACTGATTCTCTGGAATGCCTCTCCGACTAGGTCATAGTATCCCCACTCGTGTCGATCCGCTGTGATACCGTGAACGAGAAGGACGGTCGCTCTGGGAGACCCAACGTCTCGGTAGGTGCCGAGAACCTTATTGCCATCCTTTGCAGTCAGGGCGACCTGCTTAGCATTCACCTTAGTGCTCCTCGTTGATTCGTTGAATCATCTGGGCTATACCAACTGTAAACAATCACCCCGCGTACGCACTGTGGTTTCATACAGGAAAGTGCATAGATATACGGAGGACGCAACGCGCGCTCATCGGCATGTGCGGTAAACCGGCTGGCAGGCCGGCGGAAGCCGGGAACGCACACCGGGCCAGAGGCGGGCGGCGGGAGATCCGGTCCGTACGGTGCAGAGCGGCGAGCGGTCGGCGAACGTGGCAGCAGCGTAGGGCGGCTATGCGGGCAGGCACGTCGGCACGCAGGGGCTGGGCCCCAACGTGGTCCGTTGCCGGCCGCCGGCCGGGCTTTGTCCTGCGGGGGCTTGGCGGCTCGCCGAGCAAGACCATCCCGCATATATCCCGCGTCAGATCTGGCGGGCCCTCGGGCACCTCACACCCCAGTGCGCGCCATGGCGGTTACATGCAGACATCTACACACGGTCTGAGCTGCACCATTTGGTCGCGACCAGGATCGTCGCGAGAACTGACCGGGCCGTCCTCCTAGCGCCGGGTCTGGAGCTGAGACAGGGCGGCTAGTGAACCAGCCGGTGAACTTCGGTTATCGAAAACTCGGGCTCGCCTGCTTGTGACAGGTCGATGCCGCGTGCTGTGGCAACCTTTGCCATGGCTGGCTGCAGGGTCGACTCCACGAATGTCTGGAAGTGCTCAGCCGACTCCCACACATCGACGCCGTGAACGCGGCCGTTCTTCTCGTAGTGGACATGCGCGATCCCGCCAGCTGGCAGATGGGCGTCGACGTCCATCTCGTCTGTGACGGCGTCGAGCAGCTCGACCGTGATAGCGGCCGGGAAAACTGCCTCAACAAGAATGGCCACGACTGGCTCCCTCCCCAGGGCGGGGGGACGCAGCGTGCCCGGTGAGGACCGGCCGCCGAGGTTCCCCCCCTTGGCCGCCGCCCGTTGCGACGGCTCGGTAGGGCCACAGTAGCGGGGCGGCGGCTCGATAGCCAGCGCGTACGCCGAGTCACTTTGAAGGCATTCAACCGACGATTCATAGATCAATAGAGAGTATCCGGCCGCTGCGCTGGAGTCCGTATCCGCAGGCCAGCGTCCTTGCCGCGGCGGACTGGGCCAGATCGTGGTGTGCCACGATGTCGTACGGCAACGACGTCGGCAAGCAGTACTCCTGCGAGGCTGAGCCGGACCGGTTCAATGGCAGTAGCGGTGCGCAGTGTCCGGCTCCATCTGAGCTGGCGCTACTTACAGGCGTGCGTAGAAGCGCGCCTGTCATCGGCTCGGCCGAGTCGGTCTGTCGTCGCTGGGTTATGAGCCGATCGACGTGCGTATCCGCTGTCTCGGGCAGTCTCTGGTCGCCGCGTTGACCTCGGCTGACCTGCGGCATGGCCTACTGCATCTCTCCCGTCTTAGCCCGCCCCGCTGCGCCCGGTTTACAAATCGGTTTACAGGACCGGTCCTTGACCTGTGGCTTTTGAGCTTCCGCGGCCGAGAACACGCGTGCTCCGGCCTGTCGGTTCACCCCGTGACCGGCGGCCGCGCGTAGCTGGAGCGGGCCAGAACCGGCGGTTTTACAGACCGCCGCGGCTCAGGCCGGTCTATGGTCTGTGACCTGCGGTGATGCTCGTGGGCTCAATCGATGGCTGCGTTGCGTCCCACGAATGTCCCACAAGGTGAGGATCAGCGAAACGCGGCCACGGACCAATGGCCTGGTGCCAGAGTCCGGGATGTGACGTGACCCGCGCTTAGCCGGTCCTGCTGATGATGCCGCCCATCTCGTCGGCAGTGAAGGCCCGCATCGTGTTCGTGCGAATGTTGCCGAGGGACCCCACCCGGAGCAGGCCCGCCGTCGCGGTTTCGTCGTCGGGGAACTCGGTAACGACGACGATGTCGTACTCGCCGACCGTATAGAGCGCGTCACGTACCCTGCCGCCCATGCTCTCGGCGAGCTTGGTGAAATCCTCCAGCCGCTTCATCGTGTCCTTGTAGTTCTTGATGCCTTGCTCGGTCCAGTGGACCAACGACACATAGGTCGGCATGCTCGCACCTCCTTTGGTGCCTGCGAAGTCCAGGCACCATCGTCCACCCGGTAAACGCCGAGGTCAAGGCCGGTGCGACGTTGTCGCTCGGTGCAAACAGCCGGATACTAAACGAGGGATTTCCGCGTCGCTCGGTGGACGGAATCCTTGCGTACCGACGTGGGCCAACGGCTGCAGACCTGTGCTAAGAGATCGTCGCCGACTCAGCGGTGACTGGCCGCCCCATGTGAGCCATGGAGCCGGGCCGTCCGGGATTGACCGTGGGTTCCTCCGGTTTGACCGTCCCATCAGGCATGCAGCGGGCGCGGAGCATCTGATCCGAAGGAATAGGCGCATCGTCCAGGACCGTCCATTGTGGTCCATGCGCTGGGCCGACATTCCACAGTTGTCCATACGTGACAGGTGTTGTCCGCCGTGATGGCAGCAGTATTGGCAGCAGTCGCGGTGGAATGGAACTGATCCCGAGCGTCCGTTTTCAGGCGTGGCACATGCCGGGAGAGGAGAGAGCGAGACGCGCAAGCATCCTGCGCTGTCGCCGCGGGACAAGCCTGACGGCCCAGGCCAGGTGGGCGTGTCGGCCCCGCAGGCAGGTGACCTTGGCCCCTGCCGCCGCCTGAGGTGCCAGCCGTAGCGTGGCCAGAATCCGGCCGAGTGGTGTGACATGAATGCTGCTGATGCGGTTTCTGATGGCAGGCGCCGCAGGAGGTTCCGGCGTGCGCCGCGGCCGCTGGTCATCGTGGCTGTGCTG
>JASHYW010000541.1 GCA_030042885.1 Streptosporangiaceae bacterium
CGTCCTCAGCCACTTTCGCCGATCTCATGCAGCTCGGAGTCGTGCGGGGCGGCGGGCCCGGCGAGCTCTTCGGAGAGCATCCGCCACAGTGACCCGGCCCAGGCCGACAGTTGCGGCCACCGCATCCAGAAAAGCTGGAGTGTTG
This sequence comes from Streptosporangiaceae bacterium, assembly GCA_030042885.1. The sequence goes on from JASHYW010000541.1 coordinate 146, forward strand.
TCTCGTCGAACTCGGTATGTGCCTGGTCGGGGGTAATCGAGCGAGTGAAGTCCTCGAGTTGATGGATGAGATCGAGGAACCGGTCGGCGCTGCCTTCCATTCGCATCACCTCCAGAGGGGGTCTGCGGCGTCGGCCGCTGAAGCAGGGGCGGAGAGGGTGAGGCAAGTGCGGTGATCCATACCCCGAAAGCGTCGCACGCAAGAGGGCAACGGCGGCATATTTTGTCCGCCGCAGGAGAAAAATTTTCTTGCGGCGGACAAAAGCGACAGACGATGGCGGACAGGCAGGCGCAGGCTGGCCCCGGCTCGCGGCGGCCCGATGACAGTTCTTCCGGCTGAGACTCGATGTAGCTAGCTGCTTGCGGTGGGTAGTACGGCGCTGTGGGCCCGCGGTTGACATTGCCGGGATCGGGGGTAGGTTGCTGCTCAGTCCAGCAATGGGCTCGCTAGCCGGACCGGCGGGCTCGTCAGGTTCGCCAGCGGTGTCACGGCCGCGGCTCCAGCATCAGCCGCCCGGAGGCCAGGCGTGGCACTGGAAAGGCCGAAGGGCCTGCAGGGCTCATCCGGCTGGATGAGGGTTGGGCGTGGAAGGGGCCCCGGGTACCCAGTAGGCAACGGAGCCCGAACCCGTCGCCAACGGGATGGACTCCGGTCCGAAGGCTCTGCCCGGGCCCCTTTCCCTTGCCGCTGATGCGGTGCGGATGCACGAGGGCCCGCGGCGCCTGGGTCGGGGGAACGCGAATGCGCGGATATCATGGCGTGCACCGCCGTGACACCGCCTGTTAACTCACGCAGCGATAGGCAGAGGTAGTGACAGAGCCGCAACCATCCGCTGATCCGCCGGTCCGGCGGACCGTTGTCATCATGCCCACCTTCAACGAGCGGCAGAACCTCGAACCGATCGCGGGCCGGGTCAGGGCGGCGCTGCCCGAGGCTGATTTGCTGGTCGTGGACGACAACAGCCCGGACGGCACCGGCGACATCGCCGACAAGCTGGCCGAGGCTGATCCGCATGTGCAGGTCATGCACCGGACGGAGAAGGCGGGCCTGGGCAAGGCGTACATGGCCGGGTTCGGCTGGGCGCTCGAGCGTGGCTACGACGTGATCGTCGAGATGGACGCGGACGGCTCGCATCAGCCGGAGCACCTTCCGGGCCTGGTCGGCGCGCTGGCCCACGCGGACCTGGCCATCGGGTCCCGCTGGATGCCCGGCGGCAATGTGGTCAACTGGCCCAAGTCCCGCGAGGTGCTGTCCCGGGGCGCCAACGTCTACACCCGGCTCATGCTCGGCCTCGATGTCCGCGACGCGACCGCGGGATTCCGCGCCTACCGAGCCGCCACCTTGCGGGCCATCAGCCTGGACCAGGTCCAGTCGACCGGGTACTGCTTCCAGATCGACCTGACCCTACGGGTCGCGCAGGCAGGCCTGAAGATCGTCGAGGTGCCAATCACGTTCGTCGAACGGGAGCACGGCGCCAGCAAGATGAGCAATAGCATCATCGGTGAGGCGTTCTGGCGGGTCGCACAGTGGGGGACGGCGCGGCGGCTCCGTCAGCTCATGTCCCGCAGGGCTCGCTAACACCTAGGCCGCAGGCCGCCAGGCCGGCTCCAGCCCTCCAGCCCTCCAGCCCTCCAGCCGGGGCGAGGCCTAAGCGCTCCTGCGATGGGCGCGGCTCGCGCCCAGGTCCTCACCGCGCTCGGTGGAGCGGCGCTCCCTGATGACCTCAAGCCGTTCGGCCAGTACTGCCTCGAGGTCCTCGACCGTCCGCCGCTCCATGAGCATGTCCCAGTGACTGCGCGGCGGCTTCGCCTTCTTCGGGGACGGGGACTCCCCGGTGGCTGCGATGGCGACCGAACCGCAGACGCGACACTCCCATGTGGCAGGAAGTTCCGCCTCAGCCGCAAAAGGCACGCTAAAATGGTGCCCGTTCGGGCAGTCGAAAGCGACGTCCTAGCGGGGTGCCAGGTCGGTATTCCTGTCGTTTTCGTAGCTCGTCGCACCGAGCCGGGTGCCGCGAAGTGCGCGTTCGGCCATGCTTGCTGCCTCCCAGGCGGTCAACGGTCTTAGTGGGCAACACCGAATTCCTGGACAAGATTCCCGCTCCCGGCGTTACCCAATCGTTTTTCTTCGAAAGATCGCAGCTATCGGCCGCTCAGGGCTCATCCAGCCCTCCTGAGGCGCCGCTGTCGCCTCGCGGGTGCCATTGACCGCGCTCGATGAGCGCATCGCGAAGTGTCTCGATGTCGTCGGTCATGATCCCGTCGGCGCCCAGATCCAGCAAGCGGGTCATCTCGGACCGGTCGTTGATGGTCCAGACGTGGACGTCGAGGCCGAGTGCATGAGCGCGGCGGATGAACGGCCCGGTGGCCACCCTGCCCGGCACCTGGGCACAGCGCACGCCCAGCCGGTGCAGCCTGCGGGCGAGCAGGCGCGTCTGCTGTCCCTCAGAGGTCGCGCGTATCGTACAGCGCACGGCGGCGATCGTGGCCGGCGAGGTCGCCATGCATACCTGCCGGTCCAGAATTCCGCGCGCGATGCGGAGCCTGCCGCCGGAGAACGAGGTCACGCAGACACGGTCCCATGCGCCGGTACGGCGCAGCACGTCGGCCAGCAATCCGATCCCGGGCTCATCTTTGAGATCGATGTTGAAGCGGAGATCGGGCCAGGCGCCGAGGAGGTCCTCGATGCGAGGTATCGGTTCTGAGCCTGCGACCCGGAGGGCCTTGACCTCACGGTACGGCTTGGCATTGATTGGTCCGGTCGCGTCGGTCATCCGGTCCAGCGTCCGGTCGTGGAACGCCATCAACATCCCGTCGGAGGTCGCGCGCGCATCGGTCTCGAGATATGCGTAACCGAGCTTGACGGCATGCTCGAACGCGGTCCACGAGTTTTCCGGCGCATGAGCCGCGCCGCCGCGGTGCGCGAATGCGTGCGGGCGCGGGTAATTAAGGAACGGTACTGGCACGATCGCTAGTATGCCCGTCGCAGGCGCTGACCTGGTGAACTGCGGATGTCAGACGCATGCCAGCTCATCGGCCGGCGTCAGCCCAGGCCCGCCGCCGGGCTTCGGCCATCGCGACGGCTGCGGCCGCTGCGACGTTGAGCGATCCTACCCGGCCGGGCTGGGGGATGTACGCGATCGCATCGGCCACCGCGAGCAGCCCTGCCGAGCAGCCGTGATCCTCGTTGCCGAAGGCCAGGCAGACGTCGCCGTCCAGCGGTGCCTGGTGCAGCGGGAGAGCTCCCGAGGCCAGCTCGATGGCGACCACGCGCAGGCCGGTGGCCGCCGCTGCCTTGGCCGCGGCGACCGGGCTGGGCTCGGTGGTGGCGTGGACGAGCCGCTGGGTGCCGAGCGCCGTCTTGCCCACGCCCGGATGAGACAGCGGCGTGGTGCTGCCGCACAGCCACAGCTGCTCGGCTCCGAAGGCGGCGGCGGTGCGGACGATGGAGCCGACGTTGAACGGCTGGCTCACCGAGTCCAGCAGCAAGGCCAGCCGGGCCTGGCTGGCCCTGCGCCATTCGCGGTTCAGCCGCTTGACCTCGGTGGGCCGCAGCTGGCGCGGGCCCTCGCTCGCACGATAGGTCATGGGGGAGTCACCACGGTACGTTCGGGCAGATAATGGACCTGGAGCAGGCGGTAACCGCTCCGTGCGGCCAGCCGGGTCACGGGCCAGCCCTGCTCGGCCAGCCAGCGGTGCAGCGAGTC
>JASHYW010000542.1 GCA_030042885.1 Streptosporangiaceae bacterium
CGCGAAGCGGTGGCCCGAGCTCAGCTGGCGGCGTGGCTGCCGCGCGGGCGGCATGTCCTGGTGGATGTCTCGGGTCCGCGCGCGCCGAGCGCGGAACTCGCCGCACTGGCCGGGCATACCGTCCTGCGGGTGTTGGACAACTGGCCGGATGGACGGGTGCCGCAACTGGCGAAGGCAGCGGCGGGCAGGCAGGCAGCTGCGGGCCGGATCTTCCTCCTCATCGCCGACTCCGCGCGTCTGTCCTTCCTGGCCGATGGCTGCGCGGACGGAGTCATCGCGGACGACCGGACCCTGTCCACGCATCTGGCCGCCGAGACGATGATCGCGGAGATCGCCCGGGTGCTCCGCCCGGCCGGCCGGGTGCTCGCGTGCGTCGACTCGCTCGTGCTCGGCATGGCTGTCCTCGCCGACCAGCATCATTGGGCTCACCTGGTCGACCTGCCGCACGCCGAAGTGGTGCTCGTGCCCTGGCCGGACGGAACGATCACCCGGTGCTATGGCCCGGATCAGGCCCGCGAGCTGTTCATCGGGGCCGGGTTCGAGGTGAACTGGATCCGGCCCAGGACGGTGTTCTCCGAGTCGATGGTGACGCACGTGCTGCGGGGTGACCCGGCCAGCCTGGCCAGGCTCGTCCGTGCCGAACTGGCCGCAGGCTCCGACGAGTCGCTCGGCGCCCAGCTGGTGATATCGGCCCGCAAGAGGTGAGCGTGGCGCGGCTAGAAGCTCGCTACCGATGTCGCCGGGCGTGCTTGGCCTGGCAGGCCACGCAGCGGGCCGCGTCGGGCCGCGCGTCGAGCCGGCCTTCGGGTATCTCGATTCCGCAGTCGACGCATCGCCCGTAGGTGTTCTCCTCGATGCGGCTCAGCGCGGCGAGCACCTCGTCTCGCTGGCTGCGGGCTGAGTGGAGGATCGCCTCGGTCCGATCGGTCTCGGACAGGTTGGATCCAGCATCGGCAGAGTCCTGCGGATACCCCGCTCCGGCCAGCGGCGCGGGGCGCTCGCCTTGCAGGATGGATATCGACCGGTCAAGGTCGTCGCGCATCTCTTCAAGGCGCTTACGGGCGACGGTAATGTCCACTACTGTCCTCGCCTCCCGTCCGCGTGCGATACGCAGCCCAGGCTCGGTGAGCACGGCCGCGTGCCGCGGACTCAGAACAACTCGCCAGGCGGCCGGTCCTCGCTGGCGGATGCCGCACCAGAGCCGCCTCCCGCCGAGGCGAGCGGCGTGATCAGCTCGGGCCCGTTGTTCCGCACGGAGTTGACAGCCGTTGATACGGGATGCGACGTCAGGCCGCCAGCCATCGCGGGCAGCATCGTCGCGTGAAGCTGGCCAGGCTCGGAGTTGTCCGGGTTAAGCCAGTCAGCCCAGTGATCAGGTGCTATCACCATGGGCATGCGATCGTGAATCTGGCCGACATCGTCGGTCGCCTGGGTCGTGATAATCGCAGCCGTCCACAGCCAGGCGCGCTCGTGGTCGGCAGGCAACGCCTCATCGCGCCAGAGTTCGTAGACTCCGGCAAAGGCAAGCGCACCACCGTCCCTACGGTAGATGTAATAGGGCTGCTTGCGCTGTTTCCCCTGCTCCGATACTGCTTGCCACTCGTAGTAGCCGTCGGCAGGGAGAATGCAGCGGCGCTTGGCGAAGGCACGCCGGAACGCCGGCTTGACCGCGACGGTCTCGGCCCGGGCGTTGATGAGCCTGCCGCTCCCCGAGGCGTCCTTCGCCCACGAGGGAACCAGGCCCCAGCGCACCACGTGCAGCTCGCGGGCTGGCCGTCCCTCGTCGTCGCGCGGACGCCGCTCCATGACCGCGTAGATCCTCTTGGTGGGCGCCACGTTGTAGTCAGGGTCAGGTTCGGGGTCGGGTCCGTCGGCCACGTGGTCACGCTCGATGCCGAACTCCTCGAGGAGCTCGAGGCGCTTGCGCGCCGACACGAAACGACCGCACATGCCGATCTTCCTCAGCTGAATACAATCCGGACACATCCCGTTAAGCCTGGATTGGCATTTCATAACCAGAAACCGGCTTGGCCAAACCCCACCGCGAGCCGGGGTTAGGTTTGCCAGGCAACCGCACGGCCGGCCAGGAAAGGTTCCCCGAGAGGGGCTCCCGGGGGCTCCCCCCGCCGAGAGGCGGAGGGTTAGGTCACCAGGAAACCGCGCGATCGGCCGGGAAGACCCCCACGAAGGGGGAATCCCGGTGGTTTCCCCCGGGGGTCGGTCTCCCGCCGGGTGTCAGTACGCTCAACCGTATGCACGCCGACGACGACCAGGATCCGACCTGGCCTGCCCCGGCCGCGGCCGGCCCGGTCAGCGCCCGTATCCGGCTGCCCGCATCCAAGTCCATCACCAACCGTGCCCTCGTGCTGGCCGCCCTCAGCGACGGGCCGGCCATGATCGCCAATCCGCTGCGCGCCAGGGACACCTTGCTCGCCGCCGACGGGCTGCGTGCGATGGGGACCCAGATCACCGACGTCGGCGGGGAAGACCCGGAATCCGGAACGAGCTGGCGTGTCACCGGTGGTAAGCCGGCGGCGGGTTCGCAGGTCAGCGTCGCCGTGGGTAACGCCGGGACGGTCATGCGCTTCCTGCCCGCGGTCGCGGCGCTGACCTTGGCCGAGGTCCATTTCGACGGGGATGCGCGGGCCAGGCAGCGCCCGGTGGGCCCGATCCTGGCCGCGCTGGCCGAACTCGGCGCGCGCATCGACGATGGCGGCCGCGGCGCCGTTCCGTTCACCGTGCTCGGCCGCGGCGCGATGCGCGGGGGCACCGTCACCCTGGACGCTTCCGGGTCCTCGCAGCTGGTCTCGGGCTTGCTGCTGGCCGCGCCCCGGTTCGACGAGGGCATCGAGGTCCGGCACGAGGGGCCACCGGTACCCTCGGCGCCGCACATCGCCATGACGGCCCGCATGCTCAGGGCGGCGGGCGCCGACGTCACGGAGACGCGTTCCGGCTCAGAGCCCGCAGGATCCGGGACACGGCCGGACACGTGGCGGGTCCGGCCCGGGCAGCTCAACCTGGGCACGGTCGTGGTCGAACCCGATCTGTCCAACGGGGGCCCGTTCCTGGCCGCGGCGCTGGTGACCGGGGGCACCATCAGCGTGCCGGGCTGGCCCCGCGACAGCCTGCAGGCGGCGGCGCAGATCCTGGACGTGCTGACCCGCATGGGCGCGCGGTGCGACATCGGCCCGGACGGGCTGACCATATCGGGAACCGGCACGATCCGCGGCATCACCGCGGACCTGCGCGATGTCGCCGAACTCGCGCCGGTGCTGACCGCGGCGGCTGCGCTGGCGGAGACGCCGTCGGTGTTCACCGGGCTGGCGCACACCCGAGGCCACGAGACCGACCGGCTGGCCGCGCTGGCCAAGGAGATCAACGCGCTCGGGGGAGACATCACCGAACTGCCCGATGGGCTGCAGATCAGGCCGCGGCCGCTGCGGGCGCAGACGGCGGACGGGCCGTTCGGCAGCTATGACGATCACCGGAAGGTGATGGCGGCGGCGGTGCTGGGCCTGGTCGTGCCGGGCCTGCGGGTGGTCAACGCGCAAACCGCGGCCAAGACCTTCCCCGGGTTCACGCACGTGTGGGCGGACATGCTAGGACCGGCATCCTGAGCCCGCGCGGCGGCTACGCCCAGCTTGACGAGGAGGACGTCCGGGTCCGTCCCGGCCGCGGCTCCCGGCCCCGCACCCGGCGGCGGCCTGCGCACGAAAGCGCCGTCCCGGGCTTCGTGACCAGCGTGGACCGCGGCCGCTACGGGTGCATGGCCGACGGCAGGCTGGTGGTCGCCATGAAGGCCCGCGAGCTGGGCCGGGGTTCGGTGGTGGTCGGGGACCGGGTGGCGCTGGCGGGCGACACCTCCGGCGCCGAGGGCACGCTGGCCAGGATCGTCCGGGTGGAGCCGCGGGCCAGTGCGCTGCGGCGGTCCCCGGACGACACGGACCCGATGGAGCGCATCATCGTGGCCAACGCCGACCAGATGGTGATCGTGTGCGCGCTGGCGGCGCCGCCGCCGAGGCTCCGCTTCGTCGACCGCTGCCTGGTCGCCGCGTATGACGCCGGGCTCGACCCGCTGCTGCTGCTGACCAAGGCCGACCTGGCCCCGCAATCCTCGCCCCGCAAGGTCCGCGCCTTCTACGCGCCCCTCGGCCTGCCCACGCTGACCACCAGGCGGCCGTTGCCGCCGCGCACGCTGTCCCGGCTGCGGAACGTGCTGACCAGCCGGATCAGCGTGCTCATCGGGCAGTCCGGCGTGGGCAAGTCCACGCTGGTGAACACCCTGGTCCCGGAGGCGGCCCGGACGACGGGAACGGTCAACCCGGTGACCGGCCGGGGCAGGCACACGTCGTCTTCGGCCGTGGCGCTGCCGCTGGGCGACGGCTGGCTCATCGACACGCCGGGGCTGCGCGGGTTCGGGCTTGGTCACGTGAGCGCGGAACGGGTCGTCGAGGCCTTCGGGGACCTGGCCGAAGGCACCGCCGGGTGCCCGTCCGGATGCGACCACCTCTCCCCCGGCTGCGCGCTGGATGAGTGGGCCCGCGAGCATCACGCCGAGGCCCGGCTCGACTCGCTCCGCCGACTGCTGCGCAGCCGCGAAGGCACCAGCCCGGACTAAGCCCCGGGCCCTAAGCCCCGGGCCCTAAGCCCCGGGCCGGAGTGAGAATCGCAGCGCCCGCGGGTCTCAATAATCCCAGCTGACCCTTTTTCGTGGAGGATCCGGGTTCCGGGGAGGATCTGGGGGCCTATGATGCCCCAAATCCTCCCCGAAACTTCAATCCTCCAAGATCTTTTTCGAAATCTAGTGCTGGGTGTGATAAATGCGGGTGACGATCTCTATGGGAAGTGCCGGGTGCGGTGAGCGGCCAGGCCCGGGGGCGGTGAGCGGCCAGGCCCGGGGGCGGTGAGCGGCCAGGCCCGGGGGCGGTGAGCGGCCAGGCCCGG
>JASHYW010000063.1 GCA_030042885.1 Streptosporangiaceae bacterium
CGCACGGTGAACATCACCGCGCTGCGGGACGGGATCTTCTACGCGGACCTGGTCTTCTCCAACGGCGCCGAGGTGAGCGCGAGGCCTTCGGACTCGATCGCGCTGGCGCTGCGCACCGGGGCGCAGATCTTCGCCAGCGAGGAGATCCTGGACGAGGCGGGCGTGGCCATCCCGGACGAGCAGGAAAATGAAGATGAAGTGGAGAAGTTCCGGGAGTTCCTCGACACCATCTCTCCCGAGGACTTCGGCCGGGCCACGTGAATCGGTGGACCCTGCGCAGGGCCCCGTTGATCTTCTGTGTCCCGGTATGGCTCGGCGTCGACCCAAAGACCCGGGGGACCGGGAATGTCGCGACGCGCCGCCAGATGTCGTTGACGCCGCCACCCGGGTCGGCTTACGGTGCGAATGCCGTGGGTAGTCAGCTCCCGTGGAGGTAGGCGTGGTGGTAACCAGGGATGACAGCGGCGGCGGGAGATCCGCTGCTGGCGACCCCCCAGGCTCGCAGGGTGCGCTTTTCGAGGCTGACGAGGCCCTCGGGGTCGCTCGTGAGGCCGACGCCGGATCGGCGGAGATCGGCTACCGCGGGCCGACTGCGTGCTCGGCGGCCGGGATCACCTATCGCCAGCTGGACTACTGGGCGCGCACCGGCCTGGTCGAGCCGAGCGTGCGGGCCGCCCACGGATCCGGCTCCCAGCGCCTGTACAGCTTCCGCGACATCCTGGTGCTGAAGGTCGTCAAGCGGCTGCTCGACACGGGAATCTCTCTGCAGCAGATCCGGGCCGCGGTCCAGCACCTGCGCGATCACGGCAGCGAGGACCTGGCCCAGGTGACGCTGATGAGCGACGGGGTCAGCGTCTACGAGTGCACCTCCGCGGATGAGGTGGTGGACCTGCTCCAGGGCGGTCAGGGAGTGTTCGGGATCGCGCTGGGCCGTGTCTGGCGCGAGGTCGAGGGCGACCTGGCGGTGCTGCCCGCCGTGCGGGCCGAGGACGGCTTCGTGGCCGTGGTCCCCGGGTCGGACGCCGCCCAGGACGACCTGGCTAAGCGCCGCCTGCGCCGCACGAGCTGAGCCGGAGTCCCACAATCTGGTCCTGCTCGGGTAAGATCGAACCGCCGATGACACCGGCCGGGAGAGATCTCGCGTGAGCAGCGCGGGCGCCGAAGGGGCAACATCCCCGGAACCTCTCAGGCACACGAACCGGGCGGAATAGGCATCTCTGAAGCGGCCCGGCCGGCCGCGGGGTGTACCCTTGGCACCCCTGGGTACCTGCCGAGCACCGCAACAGATGGGGAGCCAGCAAGCGATCGTGCTCGTCCGGGGAGGCTCTTCTTGACCGATTTCGCCGCACGCCACATCGGACCGTCCGAGGTCGCGCAGCAGCACATGCTGGACACCCTCGGCTACTCATCGCTCGATGAGCTCACCAGCGCCGCCCTGCCCGAAGGCACCGAACTGGCGCAGCCGAGCCTGCCAGCCCCGCTGACCGAGTCGCAGGCGCTCGCCGAACTGCACCGGATGGCCGACCGGAACCAGTTGCTGACCTCGATGATCGGCCTCGGTTACTACGGCACGGTCACGCCGGCCGTTATCCGCCGCAACGTGCTGGAGAATCCCGCCTGGTACACCGCGTACACCCCGTACCAGCCGGAGATCGCCCAGGGCCGGCTCGAGGCACTGCTGAATTTCCAGACCATGGTGGCGGACCTGACCGCGCTGCCGTGGGCCGGCGCGTCGCTGCTGGACGAGGCCACCGCCGCCGCCGAGGCGATGACGCTGGCCCGGCGGGCCTCCGGCCAGGGGCACGTGTTCCTTGCCGACGCCGACTGCCTGCCCCAGACCCTGGCCGTGCTGCGCACCCGCGCCGAGCCCCTCGGCATCCACCTGGTCGTCGAGCCGGTGACGGCCGAGGCGATCGCCAGGCAAGATGACCTGTTCGGCGTCCTGCTCCAGTTCCCTGGCGCCTCAGGCGTCATCCGCGACCTCACGCCGCTCATCGAGGCGGCGCACGCCCGCGGTGCGCTGGCCGGGGTGGCCGCCGACCTGCTGGCGCTGACCCTGCTCAGGACGCCCGGCGAGATGGGCGCGGACATCGCAGTGGGCTCGGCCCAGCGGTTCGGCGTGCCGCTGTGGTACGGCGGGCCGCACGCCGGCTACATCGCGGTCAGCGACCCGCTCAAGCGCCAGCTGCCTGGCCGGCTGGTCGGGGTGTCCGTGGACGCCGACGGGCGCCCGGCCTACCGGCTCGCGCTGCAGGCTCGCGAGCAGCACATCCGCCGGGAGAAGGCCACCAGCAACATCTGCACGGCGCAGGTGCTGCTCGCCGTGACCGCCGCCATGTACGCCGCCTACCACGGGCCCGATGGGCTGGCCGCCATCGCACGTGGTGCGCACCGTAGCGCCGCGGTCCTGGTCGCCACCTTGCGCGATTTTGGACACCGAACGGACGGTGGTGATTTCTTCGACACCATCCGGGTTGTCTTCCCGGGCGGACGCGACGAGGCGGTCAGGGCGCTGGACCGTGCCCGGGAGGCGGGCTACAACCTGTACGTGGCGCCAGACGGCGCCCTCCAGGTCAGCTGCGACGAGACCACCACCGACGACCAGCTGCGGGAGGTCGTGGCCGCCATCTGCCATGTGGAGAGCCCTGCCGACGTGGAGCTGGCCGAACCCTTCAACGGCTCACCTGACGTGCTGCCGCCTTCGCTGCGGCGGACGTCGGCATTTCTCACCCATCCGGTGTTCAGCGAGCACCGCAGCGAGACCGCGATGCTGCGCTACCTGCGGCGGCTGGCAGACTTCGACATCGCCCTTGACCGCTCCATGATCCCGCTCGGCTCGTGCACCATGAAGCTGAACGCGGCGGCCGAGATGGAGCCGATCAGCTGGCCGGAGTTCGCTGGGCTGCACCCGTTCACGCCGGCCCCGCAGGCGGGTGGCTACCTGGAGCTGATCGAATCGCTCGAGGTGCGGCTGGCCGAGCTGACCGGATACGACGCGGTTTCCGTCCAGCCCAACGCCGGCTCTCAGGGCGAAGTGGCCGGACTGCTGGCCATCAGGGCCTACCACGCCTCGCGCGGCGAGCAGGACCGCGACGTATGCCTGATCCCCGAGTCCGCGCACGGCACCAACGCGGCCAGCGCAGTGCTGGCCGGGCTGCGGGTCGCGGTGGTCAAGTGCGGCTCGGACGGCGCCATCGACGTCGGCGACCTGCACGCCAAGCTGGACGCGCATCGCGGGAAGGTGGCCGCGATCATGCTCACCTACCCGTCCACAGCCGGCGTCTACGAGCAGAACGTGAGCGCCCTCAGCGAGGCGGTGCACGCGGCGGGCGGGCAGGTGTACATCGACGGCGCGAACCTCAACGCGCTGGTCGGGCTGACCACCCTGCCGTCGTTCGGGGCCGACGTGTCGCATCTGAACCTGCACAAGACCTTCTGCATCCCGCACGGCGGCGGCGGCCCGGGCGTGGGACCCGTCGCCGTGCGCGCGCACCTGGCGGACTTCCTGCCCGGCCGCGGCGTGACCGGCCCGGTCGCGGCGGCGCCGTATGGCTCGGCGGGCATCCTGCCCATCTCGTGGGCCTACGTGGCGATGATGGGCACGGCCGGGCTCCGCCGGGCCACCCAGGTCGCGGTGCTGTCCGCCAACTACGTGGCCAAGCGGCTGGCCCCGCACTACCCGGTCCTGTACACCGGGCGGAACGGGCTGGTCGCGCACGAGTGCGTCATCGACCTGCGCCCGCTGACCAGGGATACCGGCATCACCGTGGACGACGTGGCCAAGCGGCTGATCGACTACGGGTTCCACGCGCCGACCATGTCGTTCCCGGTCGCGGGCACGTTCATGATCGAGCCCACCGAGAGCGAGAGCCTGGACGAGCTCGACCGGTTCTGCGACGCGATGATCGCGATCAGGTCCGAGATCGCCCGGGTGGCCTCGGGGGAGTACGACGCCCACGACAACCCGCTGAAGAACGCCCCGCACACCGCCGAGATGCTCGTCGCGGGGGAGTGGAAGCACCCCTACGATCGCGAAGACGCTGCGTACCCGGCCGGCGTGTCGTTGGTTGACCGTCGCGCCAAGTACTGGCCCCCGGTGCGCCGGATCGATCAGGCGTACGGCGACAGGAACCTGATGTGCGCCTGCCCGCCGCCCGAAGCCTTCGCGAGCTGAGCGCCTGCCCATCACGCTAGAGTTGGCCCGCTCCAGTTGCAGAGTTGATGAGGCGGGCAATCCCTTGCGGCCGCAAAAGGCCCGGAACTCCAGGTCCGGCTCGGCCAGCCGCCGACGGCGCTCCGCTCGCCGGTCAGGCAGCACCGCGGCGGCATCCAGGTCCTGGACCCGCCGGGCCCGGGCGAGCTCGTCCACGTCGGCGGCGATGCGGTCGATGACCGCCGCCACCCGCGCCAGGTCGACGGCCACGACGGCCCGGTCCGGCCAGTCGGCGGCCGGGCGCAGGTTGACCGTCGGCGGGTAACCGCCCCCGTCAAGCTGCCTCAGCCAGCCCGCGCACTGCCGCAGCCAGTCCACCTCGTCCGACAGGCGGTCGGCGAGGTGATCGCGCCCGTCCAGGTCAGTGTCCTCATCGCTGTCAGGGTCTTCGGGGGCCAGCCAGCCAGCTGCCCGCAGCTCACCCAGCGCCGCGATCGCGGCGTCCAGGTCGGCATCGGCCACGAGCTGGTGCACCCGGGAGGAGGACAGCCCGATCGCCGTGGCCAGGGTGCGGATCGAGATCCCCTCAGCGCGGGCCGAGACCAGTGCCCACGTACGTTCCCGCTCGGCCTGCTCGAGCCGCCAGGCGGCGCGAGAGACACGCGCCAGCAGCCGCCGCTCCCGCCGAGCTGCCGCGATCCGCTCGCTGATCGTCACCCGCCCAGCCTGCCAGCCGCGTTCAGGAAACTGGACGCCGTAGCGGTGCTCATGGCTCGATTGTTACCGGCACCCCCCGCCCGGTCAGCGGTGCCGAGATCGCGGTGCCGATGCCGAACGCCCCGGCGGCCAGGCCCGCGGCGGAGTACGAGCCGGTCGCCGACCGCACAAGAATGACGATGGCCGTTGCGGCGATACTGTCCGGAATGCGCGCGACGAGCGTCGGCGCGAGCAGCCGCGCGGTCCCGGGACGCCGGAGGACATCGAGATACCCTGACGTGGGCATCGGTCACGACACTGCCGCCTGGCCGACCGGGCATCTCGCATCGCGTTCGCATAGCGGCTCATCACACAGCCGGCATAGCCGGCGCGCACTGGCGCGGTCGGTGGTCAGGACGGCGAGCAGCCGGCCCGCCAGCTGCTCAAGCGCGGCAGCCTGGTCAGGCTCAAGCTGGCTCACCAGCTGCTCAACGGCGGCCTGCCGGCGGGCCAGGACCCGTGACGCGCTCAGCTGCCCTGTTTGTGTCAGGTGCAGCGCCAGCGTCCGTCCCGGGCCCGCGCTGACGCGGCGCGCCAGCCCGGCTGCCGCCAGGCGGTCAGCCAGGCGTACCGCTCCGGAATGGGTCAGCTCCAACGTCCGGGCCAACGCACCTACCGACTGGCCGGGATAATGAGCCAGCGTCACCAGCGCCGCCGGTTCCGACTTGGCCAGCCCATCGGCCTGCTCTTCTGTCGCCGCCCGGATCCCGTCGCTCACGGCCAGCGCCAGCGCGCCCAGCAAGTTAGCCGCCCTTGAATATGACTCAGTCATATTCGAAGGCTACCGGCTATGAGGCATAACAACCGGCATGCCCGCCAAGCCGGGAGTCCAGCATGCCGCCAAGCCCGCAGGCGGCCC
>JASHYW010000064.1 GCA_030042885.1 Streptosporangiaceae bacterium
GTGGCCGTTCAATATGCCGCCTTCCGTGGCTGGACGCGCCGCCCTGATCCCGCTGTCGTTCCCTCCCGGCTCCGGTCCTGCCCATGCTGCCACGCCGCGGACTCAGGCTCTTGCGCCAAATCTACGGCGACGCGCGGCGCCATGGTATGACCCTACGGGGGCCTGATCGCGGATGCCGCAGACTGCACGCGGGCCTCGTACCACAGGCCGCCGTTGAGGTCGAGGTTGTCGCCGCTCGCCTGGCCGGGGCCCCTGTCGCCGGTATAGGTGTACAGCGGATGGCCGTCGTAGGTTGCCTGCAACGCCCCGCCAGGCCGTGTGATGGTACCGAGCGTGCATCGCGGCACAAGATCCGCCACCGAGTCCAGCATCCCCGCCGGGCTGTTGTCCAGGCCGCCAGCCGGTGTGTTATCCGTGCTAGCGAACCCGACATGCGTCCGGCGAGATACGCTCGCGGTAGCGGCGCCGCGGCGAGGAGGGGCACCCGATGAGCGTGTTCACCATGGACCTGGCCAACCAGCCAGGAGAGCTTGCCCGGCTGTGCGAGGCGATGGCCGGTCGCGGCATCAACGTGGTGCTGTCCGCGATGGCCTGCGCGGACGGCGGCACGGTGGCGTTCATCGCCGACGATGAGGACGCCGCCCGGGCGGTGCTCGAGGACGAGGGCCTGCCCTATGCCATGCGACCGGCGCTGACCATCCGGATGGAAAACCAGCCCGGCACCGGCGCGGCCACGTTCCGCAAGCTGGCCGACGCGGGCGTCAACGCCGACCTGCTCTTGCCGGTCCGCGTCTCTGATGAGCTGTTCTTCGCCGTAATCTGTGTCGATGACCAGGACAAGGCGCGCCATGCCCTGGGAGCGCAGGTCGTCCCAGGGAGCCTCTCCCCGTAGCCGCAGCCCCAGGAGGCTGCGTCCCCGTGAGCACAACCACCGGGCAGCCGACACTGTGTTAAGGACCAGCCAACCCGGCAACACGTAGCGAACCGGGCCTGTGGCGTTCCGCCGGGTCACCCGGAGGGGAGTAGTGATGAAGATCCTGCCGACACGGCTGCGCATCACCGCGGCCGCGCTCACGCTGGGCGGCCTGGCCGCGGCGTTCGCGGTCGCCGGACCTGGCTCACGCCTCTAACCTAAGCCGCGGAAGGGCCTCCAGATGACACTTGAAATCTGATATCATAATGATAAGCTCATGATAGCCAGAGGAGGCGGACATGGGCGAACCAGCGATCGCAGTGGCGGAGCTGCGCAAGAGTTTCGGTACGAAGGAGGCGGTGGCGGGCATCGATATGGAGATCGCGGCCGGTTCCCTCGCCGGGCTGGTGGGGCCGAACGGGGCAGGGAAGACCACGTCCCTGTCGATGATGACCGGCCTGCTGCGGCCGGACGGCGGGCGGGTCCTGATCAACGGGCTGGACATGTGGGCCGACCCGCCCGCGGCCAAGGCGGTCATCGGGGTGGTGCCCGCCGAGGCCCGGCTGTTCGAGCGGCTCAGCGGTGAGGAGCTGCTGGAATACGCCGGGCGGCTCCGCGGCCTGCCGGCGGGCGAGGTCCGCTCCCGGGCGGCGCAGTTGCTGGACGTGCTCGACTTGACCGATGACGCCAAGCGGCTGGTCGCCGACTACTCCACCGGCATGCGCAAGAAGGCCATGCTCGGCTGCGCCCTGATCCACAACCCTTCGGTGCTGTTCCTTGACGAGCCGCTTGAAGGTGTCGACCCGATCTCCGCCGACGTGATCCGCCGGCTGCTGACCCGCTTCGTCGGCTCCGGCTCGACCGTGCTGTTCTCCAGCCACGTCATGGAGCTCGTCGAGCAGGTCTGCGACCACGTCTCGATCATCGACAAGGGCCGGATCGTGGCCAGCGGGACCACCGAACAGGTCCGGGACGGCAAGACCCTGCAGCGAGCGTTCATCGACCTGGTCGGTTCGCGGGCGAACGACGAGGAGGTGCTGTCATGGCTCGGCTCCTCGTCCAGCTGAAGCTGCGCCTGCTGGGCAACGCGCTGCGCGCGTCGACGGGGGCCCAGATCGCCTTCGTGCTCAGCACGGTCTGCGCGGCGGTGGTCGCGGTCGGCATCTTCTACCTCCTGGCCATACTGCGCGGCAGCGGCATCGCGGCGGCGGACCTGACCACGGTGATCTTCACCATGTTCGGGCTCGCGTGGCTGATTCTGCCGCTCATCGTCTTCGGCCTCGACGGCACATTGGACCCCGCCACGCTGGCCCTCTACCCGCTCCGCACCCGCCAGCTCGCAGTAGGCCTGCTGGCTGCCTCGGCCACCGGCGCCTGGCCGCTGGCCACCCTGCTCGGGCTGCTCGGGGTGACCATCGGGCTGGCCCGCGGCGCGCTCGGCGTGCTCGTCGCGCTGCTCGCGGTGGTGCTGCAGGTGCTGTTCTGCATCACGATGGCCCGGTTCGTGACCACCGGCCTGGCCGGGACGTTGCGCTCGCGCCGCGGCAAGGACTTCGCCGCCCTCCTGATCATCCCGATCTTCGCGGTGTACGAGGGCTTCATCCAGGTCGTGCCGAAGCTGACCGCCGAGGGCGCGCTGACCGCGGCGAGCTTCGGGGGCGTGGACCGGTGGCTGCGCTGGACACCGCCGGGCCTGGCCGTGCATGCGATCTGGGACGCCTCCGCGGGGCACCCCGGAACCGCGTTGCTGCGGCTGGCGCTGCTGGCAGGCATCATCGTCGTGCTCGGCGTGGCGTGGATCCGGTCCCTCAGCCGCGCCATGGTGACGACCGATACCTCCACGCAGTCGGCCGTACGCGGTTCGGCGCTCCCGTTCGCGCGGTACGGCCTGCGCGGGACGGTGGCCGCGCGGTTCTGGATCTACCAGCGCCGCGAGCCCTTCGCGGTGATCTACTGGGGCATCACCGCAGTCGTCATGGCGGTCGTGGGCATCAGAGCCGTTCTGACCCCGGATTATTTCGGCGGCCTGCTCGCCAGCGCGGCCTGCGGGGGCGCATTCGTCGGCGCCTTCCACAGCAACGCGATCGGGATGTCCGGACCGGGGTTCGGCCTGGAGGCGATGGCGCTGAACGGCAGGCGCGCGCTGCGCGCCTACTTCTCCGGGCAGAACATCGCGATCGGCGCGATCGCGGTGCCCCTGCTCACGGCGGTCACCTTCGGCCTGGCGGCCGTGGCCAAGCACCCTATGGACGGATTCCCTGCCATGGCGGTTGGTCTGGCCGGGATCGGCGCGGGCCTGGCCCTGGCCAATCTCTTCACCGTCGCGTCGGCCTACCCGGTGGAAAAGCGAGCCGGCACCCCCACGCCCAGGGCGGCCAGCGGACATAACGGCGAGGCGTTCGGGGCAACCATCCTCACCCTGCTCGGCGCCGGGCTGGCGGTCACGCCGGTGATCCTCGCCGTGGTATTCACCCGCACGGATCCGGCGGTGATCTGGATGCCGGTGCTCGTGCTGTGCTCCGCCGCGTACGGCCTCGCCCTGGCCTGGGCCGGCGTGCGGGGCGCCGCCAGCGTTGCCGAGCAGAAGCTGCCAGAACTCAGCCAGATCGCGATTCAGAGCACCGTCTGACCGGGAGCCAGGCGGATGAAGGCGGCTACCTTGACGAATCATATGAACGTTCTTTTAATTTCTGTCATGGGGCGCATCGCCGGCGTCACCGCGGCCGAGACGCGTGAGCGCCTGCTCCGGGCGGCCGCCGACATGTTCGCGGAGCGCGGGTACGACGGTACGCGGGTGGCCGACATCGCCGCGGCCGCGGGCCTGAGCAACGGCGCGCTCTACGCGCACTTCGCTTCCAAGGCCGGACTGCTCGTGGGCGCGCTGCGCGCGCACGGGCGCCGGCTGCTCGCCGACCTGTTCGCCACCGATCCCAGCCGGTCGGTGACGGACCTGTTGCTCGTCGTCGGCCGGCGGCTGCCCCGTCGGCGCGACCCTCGCGGTTACCTCATCGTCGAGGCCCTGGTCGCGGCCCGCCGCGACCAGGACGTCGCCCGGCCGATGCGCGACTACATGGGCGAGCGTGCCGACTGGATGGCCGGCCTGATGCGCGTCGCCCAGGCCGACGGCGAGCTCGATCCCGCGCTGTCACCGGACGCGCTCGCGCACTTCTGCCTCCTCCTCGCCATGGGCAGCGCTCTGATCACGCCGGACCTGCACGCGGTCGGCGAAACGGAGTGGGCCGACTTGCTCACC
>JASHYW010000543.1 GCA_030042885.1 Streptosporangiaceae bacterium
GCACCTGGAACCAGGAGACATCATGGCGTTCAACCTGAAAAACCGCAGCTTCCTGAAGGAGATCGACTTCACCCCGCGGGAGCTGGGCTACCTGCTGCAGCTGGCCGGGGCGCTGAAGCTGGCCAAGTACGCGGGCACCGAGGTCCGGCGGCTGGAGGGCAAGGAGATCGCGCTGATCTTCGAGAAGACCTCGACCCGGACCCGGTCCGCATTCGAGGTCGGCGCCTACGACCAGGGCGCCCACGTGACCTATCTGGACCCCTCGGGGTCCCAGCTGGGCCACAAGGAATCGATCGCCGACACCGCCGCGGTGCTGGGCCGGATGTATGACGCGATCGAGTTCCGGGGTGACCGGCAGGCTGAGGTAGAGGAGCTGGCCGCGCACGCCGGGGTGCCGGTGTACAACGGGCTGACCAATGAGTGGCACCCTACCCAGATGCTGGCCGACTTCTTGACCATGCACGAATCCAGCCACAAGCCCTACGACGCCATCACCTATGCGTTCGTCGGCGACTGCCGGTTCAACATGGGCCGGTCGCTGCTGGTGATGGGCGCGCTGATGGGCAGCGACGTCCGGCTCGGCGGCCCGGCCGAGCTGCACCCGCCCAAAGACGTGGTCGACCTCGCCCGCCAGATCGCCGAACGAACCCACGCCCGGATCGCCGTCACCGAGGACCCGGCCCAGGCCGTCTCAGGCGTCGACTTCATCCATACCGACGTATGGGTGTCCATGGGCGAGCCCAAGGACGTCTGGGCCGACCGCGTCAAGGTCCTGGCGCCGTATCAGGTCAACACCGCCCTCATGAGAGCCGCCGGCAACCCGCGGGTCAAGTTCATGCACTGCCTGCCCGCATTCCACGATCCGAATACCACGGTGGGCCGCGAGATCATGGAACACACCGGCATGACCGAAGGGCTCGAAGTCACCGGCGAAGTCTTCGGCTCCGACGCCAGCATCGTCTTCGACCAGGCCGAAAACCGCCTCCATACCATCAAGGCCGTCCTCGTCGCCACCCTCGAATAGAAGTACGGGCGGCGCCTGTCAGGCCGTGAGGGGTCTTTGGCCTTGCGTCGAGCCGCCGCGACTGCCAGCCCCTGCGGCAGCGCGAGACTCCTGCCTATGTAGTACCGCCAGTCCCGGACGGCAGCTCCGCGCGGAGGGTCGTCGTGTCCGGACCAACGATGACTTCGCAGTCATCGAATTGCGCGCGCAGCGTACTGCCCGCCTGGCCGGCGAAAGTGATCTCGTACATCTGTGATCGCAGCAAAGTTACGCCTCGCGTTCTGCTGGTTCGGCCTGCCGCTAGCGTGCCTGGCGGCAGGTGCCGCGTCATCACCCATCCGAGGATGACGAGCGTGACCGCAAGGGCGGGGTCGCGGTGACATTCATCCCGGCGGGGTCACGCGGTCCGGGTGGCGTGGTATCGGCCAGCGCATCACGTCCCCTCTGCACCCTCTGCAGCGATGGCGGCTGTGGCTGGCATCAGGGGGCGGACTGCTGTGTCGCCGGTTCGGTGCCGGGGCTTCCGGTCGCCGCGGGCTCGATGGGCGTACGCGGGATGAGGACGCCGAGGACCAGGCCGATGAGGGTGATCACGAGCATCACCGTCAGGGCGACGGCGAAGGGCTTTCCCTCGGGCAGTTTCACTGCCACCAGGACCGAGCCGACCAAGGCGGTGCCGAGGGAGGAGCCCAGGTTGGAGACGCTGCGGGACAGGCCGGAAATCTCGCCTTGGTCGCTGTCGGGGAAGCTGGACTGGACCACGTTGACCGAGGAGGTCAGCATGACCCCGATTCCCGCGCCGAACAGGAACAAGCCCGGGATCCAGGTCCAGACGCCCGAGTGGGCCCGGACCAGGGCCAGCAGCAAGATCATGCCGACCGCGGTGATCAGGAAGCCGGCGATGATCAGCCACCGCTGCGGGTGCCGCCGGGCGAACCGGTCGGCCCCGGCCGACGCCGCCAGGATCCCGATCGTCCCCGGGGTCAGGATCAGCCCGGTCTTGATCGCGCTGTACTTCCAGACCTCCTGCAGGTAGACCGAGACCACGAAGAATGACCCTTGCAGGATCAGCCACTGGATGACCTGGGTGCCCAGCCCCAGGTTGGCCACCTTGTTGCGGAACAGCCGCAGCGGCAGCAGAACGTCGCGGCCCTTGTGCTCCCAGGACCGGACGTGCAGGAAGAACCACAGCAGGAACAGCGCGCCGATGGCCACGTACATCCACACTGGGGAGATCGAGCCCTTCGGGATGATCACCGTGGTCCCGATGGTGAAGTCCTGCCGCGAGGCGCCGAACCCGTAGGTCCGGGACTGCAGCAGCCCGAGCACCACGAAGAACAGCCCGGCGGCCGACAGCACGGCCCCGATGACGTCGAACCGGGGCCTGGGCTCTTGTGGCCCGGGATCGGCGATCTTGCGCGCCAGCCAGATGATCCAGGCCACCACCAGGACCTGCAGGCCGAACGAGGCCCGCCAGCTGATCGCGCTGGTCACCACGCCGCCGATCAGCGGCCCGGCGGCAGCGCCCAGCCCGCCCGCGCCGCTGACCACCCCGAAGTACCGGGCCCGCGACTTGACGTCCGGGAATGCCACCGTGACCAGGATGTAGATCGGCGGGATCATCAGCGCGGAGCCCACGCCCTCCAGCAGCGAGTACCCCACGATCAGCTGCGGCAGCCCGAACGACAACAGCGCCACCAGCCCACCGGCCGCGTACACGATCAGGCCCCAGACAAAGCACCGCTTGCGGCCCCAGATATCGGTCAGCTTGCTGCCCGGGATCATCAGCGCCGCCATCGT
>JASHYW010000065.1 GCA_030042885.1 Streptosporangiaceae bacterium
GGCTGGCCCCATCTGGCGGGCGCGATGACGCCCTACATAGGCGAGCCGACTGGCGTGTGGCCCGGCGTGCTCCGGGCGGGCCTCCCAAGGCTGAGCGGTGACGCCGGGGCCTTGAATCTTTCGTGTGGTACGTGCCCGCACGAAATGGCTGGAGGGTGGTTAAGTGTAGCTACAAGCCCGGTGGCTGCGACCAGCCCACCCCCGGCTGCGAGCCGCACATGTGGTGCACCGGGCCGACGGCGGCCGCACCAGCCTGACCAACCTCAAGGACTACTGCTGGTGGCACCACCACGTGGTGCTGCACGAACTGGGCTGGGCACTGACCGTCCACCCCGATGGCACCAGCCAGGTCAAAAGCCCAGCCGGGAAGATCATCCGCAGCCACAGCCCGCCGCCGGCCCCACGGTAACCAGCCCTACCAGTCGGCGTTTCCATTCAGGCTCCTACATCTCAGCCCGCTCGAGCCCTCCGTCGACACGAAGCAAACCAATGTTCACCTTTGTATCATCTTCAACTTCCGGCATGTTACTTTTGTGGCACCACAGGGTCGAGCCTGCGTTTCGGACCGGGAGTTGCATCGTGAGCCAGGGTGACGGCCCGATAGCCCTGGTCAGCGTCGGCTCCCGCGGCATCGGCGCGGCTATCGTCCACAGGCTCGCCGCCAGCGGCTGGGACGTCAGCTTCGGCTACGACGGCGACGAGCCCTCCGCCCGCGAGGTGGAACAGGCCGCCCGCGAGTTCGGCACGCGAGTCACCGCGGTCCGGGTGGACATGACCGACCCGGCGGGAGTCGCAGCCTGGGTGCGGCAGGCCGGAGAGGGGCTGGGCCCGGTCAAGGCGGCGGTGAGCTGTGCCGGGATCATCAGGGACCGGCCGCCAGCCCTGATCCAGCCCGCGGACTGGCGCGCCGTGACCGACCTGGACGCCATGTTCCACCTGTGCCGGGCCGCCGTCCTTCCCATGATGAGACAGCGATCGGGCCGGATCGTGGCGGTGTCCTCGGTGGTCGGGGTTTACGGTCACGTCGGCGAGGACCTAGCGGCCAAGCCGGGGATCGCCGGATTCGTCAAGGCGCTGGCCAATCAGGTCGGCCGGTTCGGGATTCAGGTCAACGCCGTGACGCCCGGCCCCGCCGGCCGCGAGACCACAGCGGTCGTGCCGGAACGCACGCACGCCACCCTGACCGAGACGATCGCGCTGCGCCGGTTCGGCAGCGCAGCCGAGGTCGCCGATCTGGCCGCGTTCCTGCTCTCCTACGAGGCCTCCGAGATGACTGGCACCGTCCTTGAGGTACCCAGCCCCGTCCTCGCCTGATCGTCACGTCCGGCCGAAGGACCCGGGCCGGCCGGGGGAGCGCCCCGGTAGGCGCGCCAGGCCAGGTAGGCCAGGAACGCCAGCCCGGCGATCAGGTAGCAATTGGCCACCGCCGTGAGCAGCCCGTGGAAACCGTATTCGCGCCGCCCGCCGGAATGTGGCGTGTACCAGAACGGCGCCAGTGCGAACAGCAGGTACCCCAGGCCCGCGGCCACCCGGTGCCCGGAACGTACCAGCAGGACCAGGGCAGGCAGGATCCAGACCCAGTGGTGGGCCCAGGAAATCGGCGAGACCAGCAGGCCGGTGGTCCCGGTGGCCGCGGTGGCGCCCAGCCAGTCGCCGCGCCGGGCCAGGATCGCCGCCGCGGGCAGCCCGATGGCGGCGAACGCGAGCGGGATCACCATGTACCACAGGCCGATGTGGGCGGCTCCTCCGGCGATCCGGATCGCGGCCCCGTACGGTGACTGGTTGCTGATGTACGGCGCGCCGACGCGGCTGGTGTCATGGGACAGCTGCTCCCAGTACATCTCCGACGCGCGCGGCGCGACCAGCAGCCCGATGAGCCCGCAGCCGACGAAGGCGGCGGCGGCTATGAAGGCCGACCTGGTCCTCCTGGCCAGCAGGAAGAACACGATGAAGATGGCCGGGGTCAGCTTGATCGCGGCCGCCACGCCGATGCCGATGCCCGCGGTGCGGCCACGGGACACCCGCCAGACGTCGGTCAGGATGAGGGCCAGCAGGATCAGGTTGATCTGGCCCAGGAACAGCGTCTCGTACACCGGGTCGAGCGCCATCGCCGCCGCGGTGACGCCCGCGATCATGAGCCTCGACGGCCGGTACCCCGCCAGCTTGAGGGTGAGCACCACGGAGTAGGCCAGCGCCGCGACCGACACCAGGTCCCACAGCACCCGGGCGGTGGTCAGCGGTATCGCCGCGATCGGCACGAATACCAGGGCCGCGAACGGAGAATAGGTGAACCAGTGGCCGTAGGCCAGGGCCAGGTACAACCGCGTATCCTCTGTGACGGCGTGCCCGCCCCACATGTAAATACGGAAATCCAGTGCGTTGTATGTGGCGGCGAATCCGATGACCACGGCCAGCTCGAGGCCGAGGACGCCGTAAATGACCGGGGCAACCCATCGCTTCCTACCCGCGTGGCTAGGAATGCTGCTGACAGGCCCGGAAGCCCCTAGGTCACTGGACACTTCCCGCATCTATCCGGCGGGTGCCCGGTTCGCTGATCAGCCAGCCAGCAACAGGTCAGCGCAGGCGGTGGCCAGCAGCTGGTGGCCGTCGGCGTTGGGGTGAATCCGGTCTGGGCCGAACAGGCGCGGGTCCGCCGCGGCCGACATGGCCCAGGCGTCCAGGCACAACGCACCGCGGGCGGCCGCCTGCTGCCTGATGATGTCGCTGGCTTGCCGCATCAGCTGGCGGGCCGGGCCGACGAGATCGGCGGGCAGGGACATGATCCCAGCGATGTCGGGAAGCGTGCAGGTCAGGATCGTGGCGCCGGTCACGGTCAGGCCGTCGAGCAGCTGCCCGAACTCGGCGGCGAAACGGTCGGCGCCGAAGCCGGGGCCGCGGATGTCGTTCACGCCCACGGTTATGCTGACCAGGTCCGGGCCGATCCGCGCGGCCGCGGGCAGCTGCCACTCGAGCACGGCCCCCACGCTGGCGCCGTCCTCGGCCAGGTTGGTCAGGGCGCAGGGCACGCCGGTCCGCGTGCCGAGGATCGCGGCCAGCCGCCGCGCCCAGCCGATCCGCCCCCCTTCGGCGCTATAGTCGTCGCGGCCGGCGGTCAGGCTGTCGCCCAGCGCGACATAGTTCGGCCAGCCGGACATGGTGTGCCTTCCGTGAACATGCGGTGCCCCTGATATTTCAAAGTAAGCCGGATTCCGGGCTCCCGGTGCAACTAAACCGGCGCCCGCGTAGTTTACAGAGCGGGGATGCTCGCGCAGACGGAGCAGACGGGGCCGTGACGTGGCGGCGCGAATGGCAGATCCAGCAAGTCATTGAAGATTGACGATCAGGTGCGGTGATTGAACCTTAAACCTCACGCCTTGCTGAGCAGCATTAATTACCAGAGGTAATGTTATGGCTACTCGATATGGCATCGCCATGACCCGCGCCCCCGAAGCCGGTGTCCCGCTCGGCCGGATCGAGACGCCGCGGCTGGTGTACTGGGTGATCGCGGTGTGCGCGGTGGCGGGCGCGTTGCTGCGGCTGTATCAGCTGGCTCGACCGGGGTACCTGCTGGGGGTCACCGAGTACGACGACGGGGTGCAGTTCGGGGACGCGCTGCGGCTGACCGGCGGGGTGATCCCGTACCGGGATTTCGTGGTCGTGCAGCCGCCGGGCAGCGTGCTGCTGATGGCGCCGGTCGCCCTGCTGGCCAAGGTGACCGGGACGGCGTGGGGGCTGGGTATCGCGCGGCTGCTGACCGGCGCGGCGGACACCGCGTGCATCGTGCTGCTGGGGCTGATGGTGCGGCATCGGGGGCCGGTGGCGGCGGGGATCGCATGCGGTGTCTATGCGGTGTATCCCGATGCGCTGGCGGCGGCGCACACGTTCTTGCTGGAGCCGTGGCTGAACCTGTTCTGCCTAGCGGCGGCGGTGGTGGTGTTCGACCGCAATGAGGTCAGCCGGCGCCGGCGGCGGCT
>JASHYW010000544.1 GCA_030042885.1 Streptosporangiaceae bacterium
GCGCAGCGCGACGGGAAAGTTCTCTCCCGACGCGTTGGCCGCCACATCTTCGGCACGGGTAACCGACGGGCGGACATGCTCGCGCACGCCCGTCCGGTCCGTTCCTGGACTTCCCCCAGTCACCCCGTCATTTTCCAGGGAATGCGGAAATAATTGCAAACAATGACGTGTGCGTCACATGACGGGGGCGTCGGTTAGAAGACGTCCCCGGCTCTGGCAGTGGGTGCGTTCACTACTGTTCGCGAGGTTACGCTGCGGAAAAATAATTTGCATCATCGAACAACGTTATGCTATCTAATGCACCTGACATAAGCGTCAGTATTCCGGAAAGCGGCACGGCAATCCCCATTGATTGAGCAGCCTCGCCGCCGCTGGCCACGAGCGGGTGGTGCGCACCACGGGTTGGGCGATGGCGCTGTGTTACCGGGACTAACATCGCCAGATGAGGACCAGGGCGCAGTCGTCGGAGCCGCCGCTGCCCCGTTGCAGTCCATCCACCAGGGCCGGGGCGCCGGCGCGGAAGCCGCTGGCCAGCATGCGTTCGGCCGCGCCGAGCAGGCGGTCGGTGCCCGCGTCGATGTCCCGGCCGGGCGCCTCCACCAGCCCGTCGGTGTAGAGCATCAGGGCGTCGCCCCGCTGCAGGACGCCGCGCTCGGTGTCGGCCGGGACTCCGCGCAGGTCCGGGACGACGCCGAGCACGATTCCGCGTGCCCTGGTCAGGCGCCAGCGGCCGGCCGCGCCGTCATAGTGGACGGCCGGCGGGTGCCCTGCCGACGCGATGACGTACTCCCCCGAGGCCAGCTCGAGGGACAGGTGGATGGCGGTGACGAAGCCTTCCGCGGCTGCGCCGCGGCGCAGGTACGCGTTGCAGGCGGGCAGGAACTCGTCCCTCGGCACCGAGCCGAGCAGCCCGCCGAACGCGCCGGACAGCAGCAGGGCCCGGGTCCCGGCGTCGATGCCCTTGCCGGACACGTCGACCAGCGCCACCTCCAGCGTCTTGCCGTCGCAGGCTGACACCACGAAATCGCCGCCGAACGAGGAGCCGCCGGCCGGCGTGAGCACCACCGACGAGCCCCATCCCTCGCCCAGCTCGGGCAGCTTGGCCTGGGCCCGGATGCGGTCCCGCAGCTCGAGCAGCATCCGGTCGCCGCGCATTCCCTTGACGCCGAGCTGCTTCCTGGTCCTGGCCAGGATGTCGGCGAAGACGGCGGTCAGCACGATGGTGGCGACGATCCCCGCCCCGGCCTTGCCCTTCACCACGTCGTAGATCACCGCGGCGGCGACGAAGGCGAAGAAGATCCGCAGCGCGCGGGGCCACAGCAGCAGGCCGCCCGCCAGGATCGGCAAGATCATCACGCCGGGCGAGAACCACCACTCCGAGACGTGCACTGCAGCCACCCCGACGGCGATCACGATCGCCGAGAGCGCGAACGCCAGCCGACGGTTCCTGGTGATGAACTGCCTGGTCAGCTGGGTGCGGAGGGCTAGAAGGGCCGATCGCGCGCGACGCAGGCCGTGGCGGGGCGGGTTCACCATGATGCGCGCCCGGTGAGCGGCATGCACCACCGGCTCGCGAGGGCAGGCCTTCCTGGCCTGCGCGAGCACCCGGCAAGCACGGTGCAGGAGGTGGGGTCAGCGACCACAGCGGGCTCTTGGAGCGTTATGCAAAACCGGCTCGTGAGTGCAGGCCTTCGGGGCCTGCGCGAGCGGCCCGGGAGCGTTGTCCAGGACCGGCTAGCGAGCACGGGCCTGTTGGGCCCGTGCGAGCGGCCGGTGACGGGGCTACGGCGGGAACCTGGATAACGCGAGCATCCGGCAAGCGCGGTCCAGGTGAGCGGCCAGCAACCACAGCGGGTTCTTTGCATGACGCGAACTTTGCATAAAACAACTGGCATGACGCGAACTTCGGCAGAGGGACACTGTAGTCGATAACGGCCCCGGCAGCCTAAACCGGTCGCGTCGCCGCGTGGGGCGGGGTACGAAGGCAACATGACGAACCCGGCCCGCAGCGGCGATCACCCCTACCCGATCAGGCCCGTCAGCTCCGATGAGTTCGACGGCTTCCACACCGTGGCCATGCATGCCTTCCACGGCTCACCGCTGACCGGGGAGGACCGCGAGCTGGCGCTGTCGCGGCTGGAGTTCGACCGGAGCCTGGCGGCCTTCGATGGACCGGCGCACGTGGGCACCGCGGGCGCCTACAGCTTCCAGCTCAGCGTGCCCGGGCCCGGGACGCTCCCCGCGGCTGGAGTGACCTGGGTGGGGGTGCTTCCTTCGCACCGGCGGCGCGGCGTGCTGAGCAGCCTGATGCGCCGCCAGCTGGCCGACATCCGCGACCGCGGTGAGCCGGTCGCGGTCCTGTGGGCCTCTGAGGCCACCATCTACTCCAGGTACGGCTACGGCCGCGCGATGTGGCACGCCGACCTGACTCTGCATCGCGGCGAGGGCGCGCTGGCCAGGCGGGGCTCGGCCGGCAGCGGCCTGCGGCTGCGGCTGGCCGACCCGGCGGCGGTGCTGCCCGAGCTGGCCGAGGTCTACGACGCCGTGCTGCCGTCCCGCCCCGGCTTCATCGCGCGGAACGAGGCGTGGCTGCGCCGCACAACCTATGATCCGCCTGAGCAGCGGCACGGCGCGACCCCGCTGCGCTGCGCGCTGGCCGAGGACGACAATGGGCCGCGCGGCTATGCGCTGTACTCGGGCCTGGACCGCTGGGATCCCGCCACGTCGCTCCCCGACGGCCTGCTCACCGTGCGTGAGCTGATATCCGCCGATCCGGCCGCCGGTGCCCTGCTCTGGGCCGACCTGCTCGGCCGGGACCTGACCACGGAGTTCAGCATCAGGCGGCGCCCGGTCGACGATCCGCTGCTGTACCAGCTCGCCGACCCCCGGCGGGCGCGGCCGCGGCTGAAGGACGCGCTGTGGGTGCGGATCATCGACGTCCCCGGCGCGCTGGCCGGGCGCAGGTACTCCAGCCCGGTGGATGTGGTCCTCGAGGTGCGCGATGACCTGCTGCCGCCGAACGCCGGGCGGTGGCGGCTGACCACCGCAGGCGGCGCCGCCGAGGACGGGTGCGGCCTGGAGGCGTCGTGCGTTCCGGCCGCCGCGCCGGGGCCGGACGTGGTGCTCGACGTCACCGAGCTCGGCGCGGCCTACCTGGGCGGCACCCGGCTCGGTGCGCTGGCTGCGGCCGGGCTCGTGACCGAGCGGCGCCCCGGAGCCGTCCGGCAGCTCTCCGCCGCCCTGTCGTGGGACCCCGCCCCCTGGTGCCCGGTCAACTTCTAGAAGTCGCGCATCCCGCGCAGCGGGGAGAAGAACACCCACCATCCGGCGGCCCAGGAGCCCGCTAAACCGATCCACAGCGTGGGGCGCACGCCCAGCAGGGTGCCGAGGACGCCGCCGAGCAGGGCTCGCCCGGCGAGGACGGCAGCGAGGTCTGCTCGGTCCGCTGCTCATCCCCGTGCACGGGCTCCGCTTTGCCCCGGGCCTGCCGGGCTGTCGAACCAGAGACCCGGCGCCTGGTGATGCGCGAGCCAGCCCGGGTACGACACTGGAGGGAGCGACGAGCAGGAGATGCCTCGTGCCGACGATGAAGCTGACGCCCACCGCCGCCATGCGGGCCAGGGACGTGTCCCGGCCGAACGCCGAGCACCTCGCCCGCGCCGAGGCGGCCGAGGCGAGCGTGGCGGAGACGGGCGCGGCCGGTGGCGGGCGCGCGGAGGGCGACGCGAACGCGGCCAGGAGGGACGCGGATGCGGGCACCGGGCAGCAGGCGTTGCGGTCGGGCGGCGGGCGGGGACGGCCGGCCGGCGCGGGGAGACGCAGAACCCGGAGAGGGGCCGCGCGCTCGGCGGGGTCTTCGGGGTCCTCGGTTCCCTCGGAGTCTTGGGGGTCCTCGGAGTCTTGGGGGTCTTCGGGGTCTTCGGGGTCCTCGGGGTCCTCGGGGTCTTCGGGGTCCTCGGGGTTGGGAGGCCTGCCGGGTCAGGGGGCGGTGGGGAGCGGCGGTAGGTCGCCGGATTTCTCGTAGTCGGCGATCATGGCCAGGCGCCGGGAGTGCCGGGGCTCGCCGGAGAACGGGGTGGACACGAAGATGCGGGTGAAGCCGATCGCTTCGTCCGCACTGTACATGCGTGCGCCGAGGCTGAGCACATTGGCGTCGTTGTGCTGCCTGGCCAGCTGGGCGGTCTCGTCGGTCCAGGCCACCGCGGCGCGGATGCCGGGGATCTTGTTCGCGGCGATCTGCTCGCCATTGCCGGACCCGCCGATCACGATGCCGAGGCTGCCCGGATCGCTGATCACCCCCTGCGCGGCGCGCATCACGTACGGGGGGTAATCGTCGTCGTAGGCGTAGGCCTTTGGCCCGCAGTCCACCGGCTCGTGCCCTACACCGGCCAGCCATTCGATGAGACGGGTCTTCAGCTCGAAACCCGCGTGGTCAGATCCTAGGTAAACGCGCACGGGGCAAGTCTGCCAGAACCAGGTAGAGCCGGACAGGT
>JASHYW010000545.1 GCA_030042885.1 Streptosporangiaceae bacterium
GTACCGGTTCCGGCACGGCGACGCGGTCGCCATCGGCATGGTCTACGCGGCCGAGCTCAGCCGGCTCGCCGGGCGGCTCGACGACCAGGTAGCCGCGCTGCACCGCGCCGTGCTGGCCAGCGTCGGCCTGCCGACCGCGTACCGCCACGGCGCGTGGCCGGCGCTGCGGGAGGCCATGAGCGTGGACAAGAAGACCCGCGGCGCGCGGCTGCGACTGGTCGTCCTGGACGGCCTGGCCCGCCCGGGCACCCTCGAGGACCCGCCCGAGTCACTCCTGTGGCACGCCTACCAGAAGGTGTCGAAGTGATGAGGCACGTGCTCGTGCTCAACGGCCCGAACCTCGGCCGGCTCGGCGTCCGGGAACCGGAAGTCTACGGCTCGACCTCGTTCGAGGAACTGGCCGAGGTGTGCCGGTCCACCGGCCAGGCCCTCGGCCTGCACGTGGAGGTCCGGCAGACCGACGACGAGAGCGAGCTGATCAGCTGGGTGCACGAGGCCGCCGACGCCCGGATGCCGGTGGTGATCAACCCGGCCGCGTTCACGCACTACTCCTACGCGCTGCGCGACGCCCTGGCCATGCGGACCGCCCCGCTGGTGGAGGTGCACATCTCCAACCCGGCGGCGCGCGAGTCGTTCCGGCACACCTCCGTGGTGGCCGCGGTGGCGGATGGAACGGTGGCCGGGTTCGGCCTGGTCTCCTACCAGCTGGCCCTGCAGGCGATCGCCGGGCTGACGGCCAAGCCCGAGCCGGAAGCGCCGTGATCGTCCTCGTCGGCTTCATGGGAGCGGGCAAGAGCACGGTCGGGAGCCTGCTCGCCGCCCGGCTGGGGCTGCCGTTCACCGACAGCGACCAGGTGATCGAGCAGCGGGCCGGCCGCCCGGTCCGGCAGATCTTCGCCGAGGACGGCGAGCCCGCCTTCCGGGCCCTGGAGCACCAGGTCATCGCCGAGCTGCTGGACGGTCCCGCCGTCGTCCTGGCCCTGGGCGGCGGCGCCGCCGAGCACCCGGGCACCCGAGCTCTGCTGGCCCGGGGGGACGACCCCCCCAGACCCCTCCGCGAGGGCATGGCCGGCGCCCAGGTCGTCTACCTCCATGTGAGCTACCAGCAGGCCCTGCAGCGCGTCGGCGGGGACCGCGGCCGCCCGCTGCTGGCCCGCCCGGACCTGGCCGCCCTCTACGAGCGCAGGCTCGGAGTCTACGCGGGCGTCGCCACGCTGACCGTCCCCACCGACGGCCGCCGCCCCGAGGCCGTCACGGAGGACATTCTCGCCCGGACCGCTACTCTCCTTTAAATTTGGCCGAACGGACCGTTAGCGTTATGCAAAACCGGCTCGCGAGTGCAGGCCCTCTGGGCCTGCGCGAGCGGTCGGTGCAGGTGGCACGGCCAGCAACCTCAGCGGGTACTTTGCATAACGCGAACTTTTGTATAAGACACCGTGGTACCCGCACCAGGAAAGGCTGATCGCATGCGAGTGGGGATCTTTCTGAGCTACGCGGGCGGGTTCGCCGAGACCGTGGCGGAGCTGGCCGACTACGAGAAGGCCGGGGCCGACATCGTGTTCGTGCCCGAGGCCTACAGCTTCGACGCGGTCAGCCAGCTCGGCTATATCGCGGCCAGGACCGAGCGGATGCAGATCGCGTCGGGGATCTTCCCGCTGTACTCGCGCACCCCCGCGCTGCTGGCGATGACCGCGGCCGGGCTGGACTACGTCTCGAACGGCCGGTTCATGCTGGGGCTCGGCGCATCCGGCCCGCAGGTGATCGAAGGCTGGCACGGCGTGCCGTACGACGCGCCGATCGGCCGGGCCCGCGAGATCATCGAGATCTGCCGGATGGTCTGGCGCCGCGAGCGGCTGTCCTACCAGGGCCGGTACTACCACCTGCCGCTGGACGGGGGCACCGGGCTGGGCAAGCCGCTCAAGCTGATCAACCACCCGGTCCGCGAGCGGATCCCTGTCGCGCTGGCCGCCATCGGCCCGAAGAACGTGGCGGCCGCCGTCGAGCTGGCCGAGTCCTGGATGCCCATCTTCTTCCTGCCGGAGAAGTCTGCGCAGGTGTGGGGGGCCGCGGTGGCCGAGGGCCGGGCCAAGCGCGACCCGGCTCTCGGCCTGCTGGACGTGATCGCCCACGCCCCGCTGGCCATCGGCGACGATGTGGACCACTTGCGCGACCACAGCCGGCCCGAGCTGGCCCTGTACATCGGCGGCATGGGCGCCCGGGGCCGCAACTTCTACAACGACCTGGCCCGCAGGTTCGGGTACGAGGCCGAGGCCACGGCGATCCAGGACGCCTACCTGGACGGCCGCAAGGCCGAGGCCGCGGCCCTGGTGCCCGCGGAGCTGGTCGAGCGGACCTCACTCATCGGCCCGGAAGGCCACGTCCGCGAGCGACTGGCTGCTTACCGCGAGGCCGGCGTCACCACCCTGAATGTCACGCCGCTGGCCCCCACCCACGAGGCCCGGGTCCGCCTCATCGAGCAGGTCCGGGCCCTGGCGGATTAGGCGCAGCCGATCAGCCGGCGCCAGCCGGGCGGCGTACAGTTCGGGACATGCCCGAGATTCACGCGGCGCGCCGGGCGCGAGCGCAGCAGCAGATCGCCGAAGCAGGCGCGGACGCCGCTCTCATCACCGCGGGCCCGAACGTCCGCTATCTCACCGGGCTGGCCAGCTCCAACGCCGCTCTGCTACTGCCCGCCAGCGGCGCCGGGGTGCTGGCCACCGACTCGCGCTACGCGCTGGCCGCGCAGCGTGACTGCCCGGACCTGGAGCTGATCACCGAGCGGTTCATCGAGCCGAGGCTGGCCGCCGAGATGACCAGCCGCGGCCTGCGCACCGTGGCCTTCGAGGCGCACGAGATGTCAGTCGAGCGCCACGCCGAGCTCGCGGCGGCGGCGGAGGGCGTCAGCACCGTCCCGTTCGGCAGGAAAATAGAGGCCCTGCGGGCGGTCAAGGATCCGTCCGAGCTCGAGCTGCTGGCCACCGCCTGCCGGATCAGCTGCCAGGCCATTGCCGACACCTTCGTCCTGATCAGGCCCGGCTTGACCGAGCGTCAGCTGGCCGCGGCGCTCGACCGGCGGATGGTCGAGCTGGGCGCTGAGCGCCCGGCCTTCGACACCATCGTGGCCAGCGGGCCGAACGGCGCCATCGCGCATCACGCGCCGACTGACCGGCCCATGCGCCGCGGTGACCTGATCACCATGGACTTCGGCGCGCGGTACGGCGGCTATCACGCGGACATGACCCGCACGGTAGCCCTCGGCGAGCCGGCCGGCTGGCAGCGGGAGATCTACGAACTCGTCGCGACCGCGCAGCGATCCGGGATCGAGGCCGCGCGGCCGGGCGCGGACGTCGGGGACGTGGACGCCGCGGCGCGAGAGCTGATCCGCGACGCCGGGCACGGGGAGCACTTTGGCCACGGCCTGGGGCACGGCATCGGCCTCGAGGTGCACGAGGCGCCGATGATCGGGTACTCCAGAACGGGTAAGCTTGCCGACCGGGTCCCGGTCACCGTTGAGCCCGGCGTCTACCTGCCCGGCCGGGGCGGCGTCCGGATCGAGGACGTCCTTGTCGTGGGCGCCGGCGGGGGCGCTGGGCCGGGCCTGACCCAACTTCTCACGACGACCACCAGAGAACTTCTCGTCCTGTTACCTGGAGATGCAGACGTGGCCACCACGAACGACCTTAAGAACGGCATGACGCTGAACCTCGACGGCCAGCTGTGGACCGTCGTGGAGTTCCAGCACGTCAAGCCGGGCAAGGGCGGCGCCTTCGTGCGCACCAAGCTGAAGAACGTCACCTCAGGCAAGGTTGTCGACCGGACCTTCAACGCCGGCGTCAAGGTCGACGTGGCCACCGTGGACCGGCGGGAGATGCAGTACCTGTACCGCGAGGGCGCGGACTTCGTGTTCATGGACACGCAGGACTACGACCAGCCCCGCATTCCCGCCTCGGTGGTCGGAGACGCCGCGAATTACCTGCTGGAGGAGCAGACCGTCACGGTCGCGTTCAACGACGGCACGCCGCTGTACGTGGAACTGCCCGCGGCCGTCGAGCTCACCATCAGCCAGACCGATCCCGGCGTGCAGGGCGACCGCTCCACCGGCGGGACCAAGCCCGCCACGCTGGAGACCGGCGCGACGATCCAGGTCCCGCTGTTCATCTCGACCGGGGAGAAGATCAAGGTCGACACGAGGACCGGCCAGTACCTCGGCCGCGCTTAATGTCGTCCCCGCTCGCCTCCGGGCCGCTTTCGAGCCGCCTCCTTCCCTCGTCGCTCCTCCGTCGCCCCTGGGGTGGGTCCGGGGGGACAAACACAGTCCAGTCGGCGCCGCGGCCCTTTGGCTCGCGGGGGCTAGCGCCCCTTTGGCTCGAACATGCCGCCCGCACGTAGCAAGGCGCGCAAGCGGGCCCTCGACATCCTCTTCGAGGCCGAGCAGCGCGGCTCGCCGGTCCTCGACCTGCTTGCCGAGCGCATCACGCTGGGCAGCCCGCCCGTACCCGCCTACGCCGCCGACCTGGTCCGCGGCGTCACCGCGCACTCGGCCCGGATCGACGAGCTGATCTCGCGGTACGCCGAGGGCTGGACCCTGGACCGGATGCCCGCTGTGGA
>JASHYW010000546.1 GCA_030042885.1 Streptosporangiaceae bacterium
CCGGCCAGCGTGCGGCGCCGGTACGAACGGCTCGCCGCGTTCCCGGCCGGCCTGCTGGTCATCGGCGATGCCGTCTGCTCGTTCAACCCGGTCTACGGGCAGGGCATGACCGTGGCCGCGATACAGGCCATGACCTTGCGCAACCTGCTGGGCCGCCAGGCGGTGCCGGACGCCCGCCGCTACTTCCGTGCGATCACCGCGGCGATCGACGTGGCCTGGGACATCGCGGCCGGCGCCGACCTGGCCTTCCCCCAGGTATCCGGCAGACGGCAGCCAAGGTGCGCCTGGTCAACGCCTACTGGTCGCCGCCAGCGTGGCCGAAGGTCTGGCAACACCCCTGGGCATGGCGTTGCTGGTGCTCCAGGCCCAAGACCCCAAGGTCATGGGCGCCGCCGTGGGCATCCGCTGACTGCGCCAGGCCTGCAACAACCATTACCGCACCGAAGCGGCACGCCACAGCGGGTGGCGCACCAGCGCGCCTTACGGCGGTTCCCGTTCGCCATCGGGTCACGGTGTGTCAACGCCGCAGCCGCTGGCGCCTGGATCCGAATGAGAGGCGGCCTGGTGCGTATCACGCATTCTTCGCCCCCGGCATCCTGCGCCGCGGTGATGAGTGGGCGTCTGAGCGTGTGCGAGCCGACCGGTTTGCTGATCCCCCGCGGCGCGCGACCGCCGGATGATCCGCCCAGCGCTGGCCGAGCAGGCGATAAGGTGTCCATGAGGCGAGTCTAATTTGAAGATTAGAGGAGCTTTCAAGCATGATTAGGTCAGACGAATGAGCGCCACACCGGAGAGCGGATCCTCATGCTGTGATGCGCTGCGTTCGCAGGCGATGGGCAAGTACCTGCGGGTCATCTACGTGCTGAGCTTTAAGGCCCCGCCGGTCTTGACCTCTGCGGTGGCGGCCCGGCTGGGAGTCGCCGCGCCCTCGGTGTCGGCGATGCTGCACCGGCTCGGCGCGGCAGGCTTGCTGTCCGCATCAGGCGGCGGGGGCATCGTGCTGAGCGAGCACGGCCAGCGCCATGCCAGGGAAGTGGTCCGGCGGCACCGGCTGATCGAGACCTTCCTTGCGCGGGCGGCCGGCATGAGCTGGGATGAGGTGCACGATGAGGCCGAGGCGATCCAGCACGCGGTCAGCGACCTGCTGATCGACCGCATCGACGAGGCGCTAGGGCATCCGCGGCACGACCCGCACGGCGACCCGATCCCGCCGCCGTCCGGCGACCATGTCGAGGACTGGCCGCCGACGCTGGCCAGCGCCGCCGCGGGTGAGCGGTTCCGGGTCGACCGGGTCAGCGATGAGGACAGCGCCGCGCTGCGGTACCTGGCCAGCCTGGGCGTGCGGCCCGGGGTAGTGCTGCGGGTGCTGGAGCCGGAACCGTTCGGCGGGCCGCTGTGGATCGAGATCGATGGCCAGCGCCGCGCCCTGGGAACGCCGCTGGCCTGTCTGGTGCATGGCGTGGCCCCGCCATGACCGCCGCCGGGGCCGGAATCGGAGGCCAGGTCACGCTGCGGCAAGTGCAGGCCCGGGGGCGGGTCCGGGCCGTGGCGGCACTGCTAGGCCCGGCGTTCGTGGCCTCGGTCGCCTACGTCGACCCCGGGAACTTCGCCACCAACTTCGCCGGCGGCGCCGAGCACGGGTATGAGCTGGCGTGGGTGATCGTGATGGCCAGCCTGATGGCCATCCTGGTGCAGTACCTCACCGCCAAGGCCGGGCTGGCCACCGGCCGCAGCCTGCCCGAGCTGTGCCGGGAGCGGTTCGGCCGCCGGGCCAACGTGCTGCTGTGGCTGCAAGCCGAGGTCGTCGCGATGGCCACCGACCTGGCCGAGTTCGTCGGCGCCGCCGTCGGCATCAACCTGCTGCTCGGCATCCCGCTGCTCCCGGCTGGCCTGATCACTGCGGTGGTCGCCTACATCATCCTGGGCCTGCAGCAGCGTGGCTACCGGCGCTTCGAGCTGGCGATCATCGCCCTGCTGGCGCTGGTCGGGCTGGGCTTCGTGTACCTGTTCTTCGCCGCCGGCGGCCAGCACTACCCGCAACTCGCCGGCGGCCTGCTGCCCAAGCTAGGCGGCGCAGACACCCTCGGCCTGGCCGTTGGCATCATCGGCGCGACCGTCATGCCACACGTGGTCTACCTGCACTCGGCCCTGCAGAAAGACCGGATCCGGGCGGCCGGGCCCCGGGAACGCCGCACCCTGCTGACCTACAACAAATGGGACTGCACCGCCGGCCTGGGCCTGGCCGGCCTGGTCAACCTGGCCATGCTGTGCATCGCCGCCGCCGTGTTCCACAAGCCCGGGCTAACCGGCATTAGCGACCTCGGACCCGTCCACGCCCACCTCGCCACCCTGGCCGGCGGCGGCGCCGCGCTGGCCTTCGGCATCGCACTGATGGCCTCAGGCCTGTCTTCCTCCAGCGTCGGCACCTACGCCGGCCAGATCGTCATGGCCGGCTTCATGAACTGGCGGATCCCGCTGCTAGCCCGCCGCGCGCTGACCATGGCCCCCTCCCTGATTGTCCTCGCCCTCGCCGTCAACACCAGCCAGGCACTGGTCTACTCCCAGATCATCTTGTCCTTCGGCATCCCCTTCGCCCTCACCCCCCTGCTGCTCATCACCCGCGACCACAGCATCATGACTGACATGCACAACGGGCGGCTAACCAACATCCTGATGCTCCTGACCACAGTGATCATCACAGGCCTGAACCTCTACCTCCTCTACAACGCCACCATCGGCAAGATCTGAGCGCTACGACCTGAAGCCAGTGGTCAGAAACCCCGGCTACCCGCAGGTCCTCGGGCGCTAGGCCGCCTCTTCGTAGGCGTTTTGGCATCCTCGACGGTGTAAATGCGAGCAGGCAGGTGCCCTGTGGGAGCCGTTAGCGAGCCGGTCAGTAATCGAACAAATACCAGCACTTCTCATTGCGCAACCTCTGGTCGTCGAGCACAAGATCCCGGATCTCGCTGGGAAGCTGTGCACGCTGCCACTGGCACTCCAGGCGACCAGCCTCCTCCCGCTCATCTTCAGGAGCCGCCGCGCGTGCTGCCCTGATTGCATAGGCCGCTGCGCCGAGTTCGTGAGCTGCCACACGAGCGACCGCTACCGCCTGGCCGGCGGCGTGAGCCGCTTCCTTCGCGGCGCCGGATACCTCTCTGGCCGCCGCGTTAGCGGCAAAGGCGGCCGTGCCGGGCTTGAGTCATCGTGATCTCACCCCGCGCCCAAGCGCGCGCCTGTTCGATCGCCCGGCGCGGACGGTCGTCAGTGGATTGTGTTTGCTCGAACAGGTGCAGCACATGCTGCGCGCAATCGGCCGCCCACACTGCAAGAAGGCGATGATCGGCGTCCTGCAGGGTGCCGACGCGACGCACGGTAACAAGCCGAGGGTCCCGGCTCTCGGTGAAGATCATGCGTCTGCCCATTCACGCTCCTTCTGCCATGATGAGCGTTGCCGACTAGCGCACCGAGCGCGGCTCGGATGGCCTCAGCTCCTGTGCGGCTGGAAGCTCCAGAGCTGCGGGGCACGAGCGCGCCCAGCATCCGGTTCTGGGCGGCTACCTGGCAATGTGCTGCGCGATGGGACACCGCGCCTATCGGCTACGCGCACCGATTCGGGTAGCAGGCCTAATCGGTTTGGAGGCCTGCCCTAGGACATCGCGGTCGCTGAGTTCACCGGGCCGCTGCGGCGAGCCACCGCTCGACGCTGCGCACATAGGCTGGGACTAGCTTTGCCTCGGTCCGGTAGCTCAGCACCAGCGTCGCCGCCCGGGTGCGGTCGTGCCCGCGCAGCCGCAGCACCGCATAGGCGAGCATGGCTGAGCGGCGCCTGCCCGCGGTGCAGTGGATGAGCACTCCCGCTTGCGGCTGATCGTCCAGCACCCGCGCGGCGAAGCAAGCCGCTGCCGCCCACACCGCGGGCCGCTGCGGCAGGCCGTGATCCTGCATCGGCGCGTGCGCGACCCGCCCAGGGCCGAAGGCCGCCCGCTCGGCCGCCAGATCCCCGGACCACCGCACCTGCGCCCGCGGGCGGCAGTTGACGACGTGCGTCACGCCCTGCTCAGCCAGGCATGCCACCATCCGTGCCGACGGCACGCCGCTGATCGCGATGCGCTCGTCCCCGATCCAGCTCAGCGCAGGACTGGCGGCATCTGGCCCGGGCACCCCGCGCGGGCGCGGCAGGTTGGCACGCACGCTCCGCAGCACATCCATGCCAGCCCCTCCGGTATCACCGTAATACAGCGCCGCTGACCCGCCCCCGGCACGGGCGGCCAGGGCACGTGCCACCGGCCCCGCGGTCACACAGCGTGAGTAGACTCCGGGAACCCATGACTCGCAATCGCCGACTCGGCGCGCCTTGTGCTCGCCTCGGTTGCGAGGGTTTAAGCGCGCAGATTGGCTGGTTCTGCACAGTCGCAGGCCTGCTGAGTTTGGTCGCGCTGTTGTCGTGGGGCCCGCTAGCTGTCTGGCGTCGGCTCTGCTTCGCAGGTAGCGCAGTTGCTCGGCGTTGCCGGGCAGTTCCGGGCGGCGCGACGTCGCCGCGGGCTTGTGCGGCGGGCACTAGCGGGATCTGCCGCAGCGGCAGGCCGGCCTCCCGCCATGTGTCGATGCCGCGGGTCAGTTCCCCGGCGAGGTTCTCGTACCCGACCTTGAGCGCCTGCCGCACCGTCTCGTGCCGGTTCTGGCCACGGGCGAGGATGAACACCAGGGGCCGACCGGGGTCGGCCAGCCATCCTAGCCAGGTGGCGAACTGGCCGCGCAGTGGGATCGACATGGATCCTGCGATGTGCCCGGCGGCGAATGCGGCCACCGGGCGGACGTCTACGATCAGCGCGCCCTCGGCGGCGAGCCGACGCGCGTGGGTCACGCTGAGGCCGGCCAGCGGGGGCGGCTGCGGCCCGTGGACCGCTGGCCCGCGGCGGTTCACCTCCCGGAGCCGCAGGAAGTATGGCGGGTAGCTGCCGAGCCCTGCGGGCAGCATCGTCACGAACGTGTCTTCGTCCGGGGCGGACAGCAGCGGGTTGGCGGCCTTCTCGCGGCCGATGGTGGCGGTGCGCTCGGCGCCGGCGGGCACTGAGCAGAACGACCCGGCGCCGTGCGTGGGGTAGACGGGCAGGTCGTCGGGCAGGGTGAGGACCTGCTGGTGCAGCGACCGCCACAGTGCCCAGGCGAGTTCCCCGGTCCGCTCCGGCGCGATCAGGTCGGTGCGGGCCACCGCCCCGGCCAGCAGTGATCCGCCGGAGAACAGTGCCGGCGGACGGGCACCGTCGAGGATCAGGTAGGCCAGGTGCTCCGGGTATGACCGGGCGTGGCGAGCGCGCGCAGCGTCAGGCCGCCCAGGTCGACTTCGTCGCCGTCGCCGCGGCCGCGATGCGGGAAGCCGGTCGCGCCGGCGGCCGAGGCGAGCACCCGGGCGCCGTTCGCGGCGAGTTCCCGGCTGCCGGACACGAAGTCCGCGTGCAGGTGGGTCTCGGCCGCGTAGCCGACGGTCAGGCCCAGCTGCTGCGCGGCAGCCAGGTAACTGTCGTCGCCGCGGGCGCCCCGATGCCGAAGCTACCGACGACCGCGATGGTGCGCGCCCCGCCGCCGGTAAACCACAGCGATCCTGTGCCGCTCGGATCGCTTGAGCGGCTGAGCTGCGCTATCGCCAGCATCCCGGACGCCGTGATGGTTGGCTGGCGGGATGCTGCTCAAGATCGTCTACCTGCTCACGTGCCGGGTACTCGGCCTGGCCGTCCTGCTGTGCCGTGGCGACAGGGCGAAGGATGCTGAGCTGCTCGTGCTCCGGCACGAGAACGCGGTGCTGCGCCGCCACGCCGGCCGGGTGCTCGCGAGCTGCGTGCCCGGCCCCCGCGAGATCCTGGGCAGCAGCACCGCCCTGGTCGACGGCACCATCGCGCCCACCTGGGACTGGACGGCGATCCCGGATCTGTTCTCCGGCAAGGCCGGGTACCCCGTCATGAACCTGCAGATCGCCGCGACCCCAGGCGGCCGCGTCGCGGCCATCGGCCCGCACCCGGTGCACGGCGCCCGGCATGACGCGCACGCCTTCGCGGCCTCCGGCCTCAAAGATCTGCTGGCCGGTCTCCCGGCCGCCGCCGACTTGGGCTACACCGGCGTGGACGGCATCACCATCGTCCCGTTCCGCACCCCGCCCGGCGGCCAGCTGCACGATTCCCGGGCCGCATTCAACAAGGAACTCAGCGGCATCCGCGCGGCCGCCGAACGCGCTGTCGCCAGCGTCAAGACCTGGCGGATGCTGTCCGAAGAAGGCGGCCGCTACCGCGCCCCGATCAGCAAATACGGCGAGATGCTCACCGCCATCACCGGCCTTTCTTCTTCAGCAACTACTACAACCTCTTATGAATAAGCCTCCGGGTCTAGGATCCCGTCCACTACCGCTTGGTCGGCCATCCGAACCTGTGAGGGTGGCGAGGACGATCGCCGCGTCGTCGGTGGTCTGTGGCTTGCCCGGCTTCGGCCAGTCCTTCAGCCCGGAACAGTTCGACCTGGACGGGGCTATCTGCCCCTCCCACCACGATGCCCCTTGCCACGCAGACGGGGCACAGTCCCCCGCCGCCAGGCCGGTCGCAACTCCCGTGCAACCTCCGCGCAGTCGGGGCAACTTAAAAGCGTCATATTCTCATATTCGCCCTGTCCGTTGAGCGGGCCGACCTAAAAAGGTATAGGTCAGGTCCGGGTCGGTGGCCGCCAGGGCCTTCGCGACCTCGGCGAGCGTCTTAGCCTTGTCCGATTCGTCGGACGACGGTCTAAAGCACGGGGAAATCGGCCAGGACAACCGGTCACGAGGGACCTCCGTTGCGTGTTCGGTGCGCCATCGGCACCGCTGTCCCCCGGGAAGATCCCGTGCGATTGCCGTATCAGGGGGCACGCCGATCCTCAGATTGGGTAGAGGGATAACGGACATCATGAAGCAGGACCGGGTGACCGTACCGGAAAGGCCCGGCCCGATCCCTGATTCGTATCGCCGGGTCACCCCTTGCCTCACCGTGCAAGGCGCCGCCAAGGCCCTTGAGTTCTACGCAGCGGTGTTTGGCGCGACCGAGCGCATGCGCTTCCCCGGGCCGGGCGGGACCATCCGGCACGCCGAGGTCCAGATCGGGGATTCCGTGGTGATGATCGAGGACGAGGACCCGCAGCGCGGGACCAAGGCACCGCCGTCCGGCGGCCTGCCCGGCTTTCCTGCCTACCTGTTCATCTACGTCGAGGACGTCGATGCGGTCATCGCCCGCGCGGTGGCATTCGGAGCGATGCTGTACCGCCCCGCGCAGGACCAGTTCTACGGTGACCGGGACGGGTACATCATCGATCCGTTCGGGCATGGGTGGGCCGTCGCGTCGCGCGTGGAGGATGTGCCGCGCGA
Source organism: Streptosporangiaceae bacterium (assembly GCA_030042885.1). Next base: position 7,382 of record JASHYW010000546.1, read on the forward strand.
GGAGATGGCGCGGCGGATGGCCGAGTTGTACGGCTAGCCCTGGAACCGATATGCCAGATGAAGCATGTGTGGCTGTTCGTCGGCGCCGCTGGTCTCAGTTCTGGTCTCATTCGCCGGGGTTCGAGCGCGTCCGCAGAGGGCCGGACCAGACCGCAGCTCCAGGTCATAGACCGCGCCGACCTCCCGCGAACGTACGTCCGCAGACTTGGAACCTCCCCTGCAGCCTGGGCCGCTTTAAAAGCGTCATATATCGATATTCGCCCTGGCGGTCGCCGCCCCATGTCTGGGACAACTGCCGGACCTGAGTTGGCTCACGTTGGTGCGCAAGTCAGTCGGCGCAGGTGATGGCTTCGCGCTGCCCTATGAGGCAGGTGCTATGCGAAGGTCTGCATGAGTTACCCTGGCCGCGCGCACTCCCCGAGGGCAAAGCCGTCGGGAGCCTTCTCGAAGGGCGGCCAGATGCCAGGCGGGAGCCCGCGTTAGAACTCGCTCTTGAGCCGGTCAATGTCGCGGGTGTGCTCCCGCAACTGCTCGTAGGCGGGGCGCTCGCGGATGCGGGTCAGGGCCCAGCGGATGGCCTCCGCGCGGTTGTTCGCGATACCCGCGGCGATCAGCGTGTCCACAATGTCCAGCTCAGCCGTCTTGAGCCGGACCATCACGTGGGTGAACTCACCATCGGCGGCCTCGCGGCCGTCTTCGGCGAACCGGACGTTACCGCCCGTCCTGTGGCCGCTGTTGTCTTCGGTCATCACCTCGATGTACCGGATCTCGGGCCACCGCTCCAACAGGTTGTCCCGGAACTGGTTGAGCCCGGGGCCGACGGCCAGCTTGAACGTCCTGGCCGCCTTGGCCACCTTGCGGGGATCGGGATGCGGATCTTGCAGGCGGTCGGCGGGATCGGTGAAGACGAGCCTGGGCATCAGCTGGCCCGGCTCGATCCATGGTGCGTCGTCGTGTTGCAGCAACTCGACGCGGCGTATCCAGCCGGGGAAAAGCTCGTTCGCCTCGATTTCGAGTTCGTGCTGGATGTGGTCTCTTTCCGCCTGGTCCATCCGCCCTCCCGTAAGCACACGATAACTCAGATTACTCTGCTTCATGAGGTAAGTCCACTTCACTTAAGAACCCTGACAAGCTTGGTGATCCGCTCCCGCGCTGCCGCGCACCCTGGAGGCTCACCGCCCCGCACCCTGCCCCATGGGGACTAATGCCCCGTGGCGACTCCCCTGTAGTCCTGCGCGGACAACGGCAGGAGTTCCCCGTGCACCCCCGTCTCCAGTGGTGGCCGCCCGGACGGGCTCGACGGTGACCACCTCGTCCACGACGACCCGAACAAGGAAGGTGCAAAGGCCCCCACCAGACTGCCGCCGGATGGTGATACGCCTCCGGTACGGCATCAAGGGCCGCTTAAAAGCGTCATATATCCATATTCGCCCTGTCAGATTGGCTCTGGGCGCTTGATCATGCCCGATAGCGCCCAGGCCGTGACTTTGACTGACGTTCTCGCAGGTAAAGACCTTGAGGCAATGGGCGTGCCAGACCGTCGGCTTCCCGAGAAGGGGCCATCGGACGGCCCGGATCTTGGCCTGGATCTGATGCACTGCCGAATCGGGCCATGCATGAAATCAAGAGCGGCGCCGCTGGCCCAGCGTCAGCGCCGTGCTCCGCCTCCGATCGCCCGCGCGGCGCACGCCGGTCCACAACGCAGTCGCAGTCGACCTGAACGCGTGCGGGCCGACCTGGCCGGTTCGGTGCAGCAGGCGCTGGAGCCCGCCCACATGGCGGTGCGGCTCAGCGACCGCGGTGAGGCGCCTGGCGGCTACCAGACCAAGCGGGCGCTTGCGTTAGACGATGGTCACTTCGATTATTTGCATTTTCGGTTGTATGCAGTCTGATCCATCTGGTTCTGGTTCTGGTTCTGATTCAGCGTGCTAACGCGTTTGGGCTCGAGGGGCGCGAGGTCGATCTCCGCTGATATGAGATCAGTACTAGCGATCTTGCACCCTCCGATCGCTAGCTGAGCCGAGGCGTCATTGAGGTAGGACTGAGCCATGCCGTTATCTGCATCCCATTGGGACACATAGCTCTTCTGCGAGAGCCGCTTGAATGCCATCACCGCCTGCATATACTCCTGATGAGCGAGTCCGGAGTCCCCGATGCTGTAATGGAGCGACGCTTCGGCGCGCCAGGCGTAAGCGACGTCGTCCGGGTCATCCTTGTCCGCGGCACCAACAGCGTCAGCAAGATAGGCGATTGCCTGCGCATTGTCCCCACTGTTCTCAAACGCCTGGGCCACCTCAACATACTCGACGGCAGCGATGGCCTGGCCTTCCCCGCGCAAGGACGTAATAATCGTCGCTGCCGCCTGACCATCCGAATCTAGCTCGTTCCGAAACTCGCCTTGGACGGTCACCAGCATGCCGCCCTTGAGATTCGTGGTCGCCTGGCTCATGGCTGCAGGTTCCTGCACGATGTCGGTCACGAGCGTCAGGAGCTGTTGTTGCTGCGTGGCGATGTTCTGCAGCTTCGCCTGTTGTATCTGGCCGTGCGCATACACCGCAGAAGCCACCGCCGCGAGGGCCGCAAGTAGAGTAATCAACGCCGACCAAGGCATTGCTTGCAACATTCTCTTCGGCCCTGGCCGACCTTTGCCCAGTTCACGGGCCGGAGACTTCAGGCCGGACACTCTGCGAGATCGATTGATATACGAGGATTGGTTCAAGGTGCGGAGCCAGACCCGCCTTGGGGTCGGGCCGTACTTCCACCCGCCTGGCATCTGCTCGCCCCCCACCCTCAGGCCGCCTGTCAGTCCAGTTGCGCGCTAATCCACAATCTGCTCCCCACGGGTCAGATGTCAATCACGGTCCGGCGTCAAATGATCAAGGACACTACGCCTGCAGGCGCCCGGGTTAGCTCAACTCACTGTTCAGTTATCAAGCTGCTGGCGCTCAGGGCCCGCGCGCGGACACTGAGCCAGCATGATCATGCCCAATGCATGCCAAATGGCCGCTGGCCTTGACGTTCGCACAGGTCAGGGCTTCACCGCCGGAGGTCTGTAAACCACTCGCCTCTACCCGGCAGCTCCAGCTTTGTCAGGCAGAACTCTCCTACCACGCGACAACCGCCAACGCCCCTCTCCGGGGGCACAGTCCCCATCCGCCAGGCTGGTCGCAACTCCCGTGCAACCTCCGGGCAGTCGGGGCAACTTAAAAGCGTCATATTCTCATATTCGCCCTGGCGGATTCGCTCTGGGTGCTTGATCATGCCTGATAGTGCCCAGGTCGTGACTTTGACTGACGTTTTCGCACGTAAAGACCTTGAGGGTACGGGTGTGTAAGACGGTCGGCTTCCCGGGAAGGGGCCTTCGGAAGGCCCGGATCTTGGCCTGGATCTGATTGGCCTGGATCTGATGCACTGCCGAATCGGGCCGTACATGAAATCAAGGCGGCGCCGCTGCGCGGCACAGCGTCCGGCGCTCCCCGCGCCGGGCTCTGGCCTTGAGGAGGCCCCGGCCGGCGGGTTCGCGCCGTCCCAGCCTTGGCGGTCGCGCTGATCTGACCGGCTCACTCGTCACGCACATTGCTAACGCCGCGTGGCCGTCTGCGCGGCTTACGATTGGCCTTGCGAATGCTCGGTCGGGTGCGGCTGTTCGCGGCCCGGGAGTTCAGCGGCGCTGCTGCTGGCTGGGCTTGCCAAGGTCCAAGGAAACGAGGAGGGCGGCTATGGCGCAGACGATGCCGTTCAGGATCGGGGCCGACGCCAGCTGCACCGATGGAGCCTGCGGTCAAGTGAGCCGCATAATCGTCAACCCGGCCGCTCGGGAGGTCACTCATCTCGTAGTCGACCCGGAACACCGGCATGGCCCCGGGCGGCTTGTTCCTGTTGACCTTGTGGACACTACGACGAGCCAGATCCGGCTTCGCTGCACCCTAGCCGAGTTCCAGACGCTCCGACCCGCCCAGGAGACCGAGTTCGTGCCGGACCTCGACCCCACCGGGCACGGGCACCCAGACCCCCTTGACCAGGTGAACTGGTTGCATATGTTCCCTGGGATGCACCTTGCCCGCGGCTCTGGCGGACCGGAAGCCC
>JASHYW010000547.1 GCA_030042885.1 Streptosporangiaceae bacterium
CCTGTGCTACGGCTGTGGCGTACGTGGCCGGGTCGGTGGTGATCGTGGCGACCAGCCTGGCGCGGGCCGCGTCCAGTTCGGCAAGCGCGGGCAGGGGCGTCTCTTGCGCCAGCTCCCGAAGCAGCTCCATCTCATTCATTGGTCGTGAGCTCCTCATACGTTGCCCCCGCATCGGTACCGGCCAGGACCTGGCGCACCTTCGTGCGCGCCCGGTGCAGCCTGGACTGCACCGTCCCCACCGGGATGTCCAGCGCCCGCGACACCTCCTGATAGGTCAGCTGCTCCCAGGCGATGAGCAGCAGCACATCCCGGTCGCCGGGCGTCAGCGCGGCCAGCGCCGCGTCCAGCAGCGTGCGCATCGCCTGGGCGGTGACATCGGCAGCCACCCGGTCGGCGTGACCAGGAATCTCAGGCTCGGCCGCGGTGGCCTGCCTGATCCGGTACTGGCGGGCCTCGTCCCTGCGATGCTGGCCGACCAGGTTGGTGGCGATCCCGTATAGCCAGGGCCGGGCATCCGCGTGGCTGAGGTCGTACCGGTCCCGTTTGGCGAAAGCGGCCAGGAACGTCTCGGCGACCAGGTCATCGGCAACCTGGTGGCCAGCACGCCGGGCAAGGTAGCGGTAAATGTGCGGGGCGTGCCTGTCAAACAGGACCGCGAACCGCTCCGGCTCCCGCCAGGAACTCTCAACGACCGCAGCATCATCATCGGCGGCGGCCGGTCCCCGGCGTCGCCTCATGCGCGACCTTGATTCATGTCCATGCCCTTCCGGGTGCTCGGGAGGCTCCATGTGTTATCCGCAACCGGCGCCCAGCATGTTCACGGCCACCGCTCAGCACAGCGCCCGCCAGCTGATCAGTCAAGGCTCTTGCCACGGGTCGGCCGTTCGGGACTGACGCGGTGGCGATGCGGCTTCCGGATGCGGCACGCGGTCGCTCCTTACCACGCCGCGCGCCATGGGCTCCGGCTGGTCAGAGGCAAAGCGAAGCTGGACTAGTGACCCTCTTGCACATAGGGGACCCGATTTGGACCTTCCACGCAGCTTTACCATCCGCGAGAGCAGCCATCGCATCCATAACCCGTTCAGCAGCGACAAGCTGGCCACCTTGGGCCCAGGCGCTGAGCCCGCGGCCGGGAACGCGGATGCTCGACCTGGCCTGCGGAACCGGCGAGATGCTGTGCACCTGGGCGCGCGACTATCAGGTGACCGGGACCGGGATCGACATCAGCACGGCGTTCATCGCCGCCGCCCGCGCCGGGGCCATCGAGCTGGGGGCGGATGACCAGGTCCGCTTCGTCCATGGCGACGCATCGGGCCATGTCGCCAGCGAGCCGGCCGGCATCGCCTCGTGCATCGGCGCCACCTGGATCGGCGGCGGCGTACCCGGTACGGTCGACCTCCTCCGGCAGAGCCTGCAGCCCGGTGGCGTGATGCTGATCGGCGAACCATACTGGCGCCAGGAGCCCCGGGAAACCTGCCACCGGCCGGCTGAGCAGGTCGCCAACGTGCGGCTGGAAGTCCAGATCAACGCCAGCCGGGAGCCACCGGGCCTAGCAAACCACGATGAACTGACCCTCCCGCGGCGCCAGGCAACCAACGCGCAGGCCGCGGGCGGGAGGGAGACCCTAGCCGGTGGCGGGGGCCGGTAATAGCCTGTGCCCATGCTGGAAGATCGCCAGCCTGCCGTGCCTGAGAAACCGCAATCTCCGGCTGAGTCCCCGGCCGGTATGGCGCCCGCGGACGTCGGCGCCGCATCGGCCACGGTTCGGTCACCAGGCCGCGACCAGGGACGGCTCCGCCGGGTCGTGGCCCGCCGGCGTCAGTGGCTGGCGTCGGAGCAGGTACGGGTGCAAGCGGAGCTGGAGACTCGCCGCCAGCGATCAGGCATGGTGGACGCGGGGTTCCTGGTTCAGGAGCTTGACGCCCGCGTGGGCGGCGGCATCCTGGCGGGCGCGCTCGCCTTCAGGCTCTTCCTGTTCATGGTGCCGGTCGTGTACGTGGTCTTCACGGTTCTGGGCGCGGCATCTCGTGTCCTGGGACAGGACCCGGCGCACCTGGCGAGTAGTGCCGGGATCACCGGGATCCTCGCCAGCACCGTGGTGAAGGTCGAGCAACAAGGCGCGTGGACCCAGGTCCCCTTGGTCCTCGGGGCGATGGTAGCGATGTTCATCACGGCGGGCAGCCTGCTGAAGGCGCTGTACGTGGTGCACTGGCTCATCTGGCGGGTGCCCAGAGTAAGGCCCGCCGGGCTTGGCCCCAGGCTGGTCCTGATCGGGGTCACCCTGCTCGCGTGCGCTCTGGGTATCACCGTCAACGACGTGCGCAACGCATCGGGCGTCGCGGGAGCTGTCATCGCGGTCTTCCTGGTCACCGCGCTGTCCTTCGCCGGGTGGTGGTGGGTGTCATGGAAGCTGCCCCATGCGCCCTGTCCAGCACGCGCCCTTATCCCCGGCGCACTGCTCATGGCGGTGGGGGCGGACGCGCTCCAGCTCCTGACGACCTACTGGATCGGCCACCTGGTGGCCAGGAAGACCAGCACATACGGAGCAGTGGGCATCGCGTTGGCCGTGCTGCTCTGGGTCTACATCCTCGGGCGGATCATGGTGGGATCGGCCGGGCTCAACGCAGCCCTGTGGTACCGCCGCGAGAACCGCTGAGCCACAGTGGCCGCGTGCCCGGGAGGCAATGGCTTGCAACCTGCTACGTCCGGCGGTGATCAGTGACTACTTGGTCCAGGGCGCTCTTCGTGGGATTGTGCACCCTCGATATCATCCAATCTGTAGACCACGTCCCTGGACCGAACGACAAAATCACCGCTTTGAGGCAAACCACAGCTGCCGGCGGGCCTGCTACTAACGCCGCTGTTACTTACGCCTATCTGGGTGGCATCGCGGCTCTCCTCACGTCCGTCGGCAAACATCCGCTTGCCTCCGGAATACACGCGGACCTAGCTCGGGCGCACGTAAAGCTAAGAGATCTCAATGCCGGAAGTGGAGAGCCACCGTCGTTGTCAAGTGTCCTGGTAACTGCCGGCTCCGGCGAACGTGCAGTCGTGTCTACCAATGCGAGGCACCAGAATTTCAGTGCGCCCGATTATCTACATGAGCTTGTTGAAGATTGCGTATTGGTCGAAGCAGACGGGCATCACCCCGACGTAGCGGAAGCAGCTTTGAGGATAGCGCGCCAGAGCGGCAAGATTACCGTTCTGGACGGCGGTAGCTGGAAGAAGGGCACTGAAAGGCTTCTCGCCGACTCCGACGTAGTCGTATGCTCGAGTAACTTCCATCCTCCTGGCACTGATACCCCCGACCAGGTCCTCGCTTTCCTTCATGGACATGGCGTCAAGTGGTCGGCAATAACTAACGGTGGCAATCCAGTAATCTGGCGCGATGTGTCGGAAGTACATTCACTGGAGGTTCCCTGCGTCAATGTGGTGGACACTCTGGCCGCTGGTGACGTATTTCATGGTGCCCTGGCATGGATGCTGGCAGCGCAGATTCAAATTGACGGCGGATCGTTCCGTAATGCTCTCGGCTTCGCGGCTTATGTGGCCAGCGCTTCGTGCCAGCATTTTGGTAGCAGAGAATGGATGAAGAGCCCGCACGACGTCACGATACAGCGCGCCAAGGAGCACCGGGCTGCACGATGACAGGTGCTACAAGCCGGTCTGTGCGGTGAGCCGGCCTGAGTTCACGGCCGCTGTGAAGGCAAGGTAAACGGCGAGACCAGCATCCGCCCGTACCGGATGGGCACCAGCTCAGCAACCCGGCTCTCCGCCTGCTCTTCCAGCAGGGCGATCGGATCCGGACGATGGGAGGCCGGGGCCCACCGTCCGTAGGCCGACCGTGGCACCTCCGCGCGCGCGGCCGTGCCCCTGGCCACCCGCTCGTCCACCGTCAGATGCGCCCGCCGCCAGGCCGACGCAAACGGCGCAGCCCGCGTCCCGGTTGTGCCAGCCGGTGCGGCGTCGGCGGGTCCTGCACTTGCAGCCATACTGACCTCCGGTCATGACGCGTTCCTCGAACGGAGGACTGAACCAGTGCACCAGGTCAGATGATCTGTGGCAAACGGGGCGCGCGATCCCGGCCGGGCCGACCAGCGGGCCGGCGGCTCACGGTCAGTCTGGGCTGCTGCCGGTTCCCTGACCGCCGGCGGGCTGCGGGGCGGACTGCCCGACAGGCCTGACGGGGATCATTCCCGTACAGAACAACGCGGCGACGGCCACAACCGCGACGACAAGCAGCGAGGCGCGCAGCGCCGCGAAGCGAGAATCGCTGTTGGCCTTCTCGATCGCGTCGGCCTGCTCGGCGGGGACCTTTGCCGCGTCGAGCTGCGCCTTCAGGTCGCTGTCGGAGATGAACGGGACCCCGGCCGAGAGCTGGGTCGTGACCTGGGTCTTCACGTCAGGCGGGATGGCGGTGCTGGCTTGCACGCCGTGGACCAGCCCGGTGGTGAGGACGGCGATGAGCACGGCCCCGGCCAGGGCGGTACCCAGGGATGCGCCGAGGTTCGTCACGGTGTTCTGCAGCCCGCCGACCTCGGGGCTGTCGCGGTCCGGGACGGCCGAGACGGTGACCGCGCCGAGCTGGGAGGCAAGCGCGCCGATGCCCAGCCCGAGCAGCAGCATCGGGATGATGACGATCCCGGCATCGGCGCCGGGCGTGAGCCCGCCCACGAATACACCGATCCCGGCGATCATCGAGGCCAGGCCCAGGCGCACCACCAGCCGGGGACGGGCCCGGGGCGCGAGCCTCGGGATGCCCACCGCGGCGACCAGCAGGGCGGCCGACAGCGGGAGAAGGCGCACGCCGGTCTGCAACGCGGACAGTTCCAGCACCACCGACAAGAACAGCGGAACGGTGAAGAAGACCCCGGCCTGGATGAAGAACTGGAAACAGAACATGGTCAGGCCGCCGGCCAGCTGGGCGTTGCGGAGCATTCCCGGCCGGATGAGCGGCTCGCCGCCCCCGCGCTCGACCTGTCCTTCCCACAGGAAGAAGACGTAGATGACCAGCAGCCCGCCGAGCACCAGCCAGACCACCGGCGAGGTCCCAAGCAGCACCGGCCCGGCTGGCTTGGGGCGGACAAGACCCCAGGTCCCGGACTTCAGGACGCCGAACACCAGCAGGGACAGCCCGGTGATCGACAGCAGCGCGCCGATCCCGTCGAACCGGACGGGGCCGGACGGAGCCACGTCGTCGATCTTGCGCAGGACCACCAGGATGCAGGCCACGACCACGGCCTCGCCCACGAACACCCACCGCCACGACGCAAAGGTGGTGACCGCACCGCCGATCAGCGGACCGACCGCAACCGCGATGGCACCTGCCGCCGCGATCATCCCATAGGCGGCCGGCCGCCGAGCGGCCGGGAAGTTGCCCGCGACCAGCGCCACGATCGCGGGCATGATCAGCGCGGCGCCGATGCCTTCCAGGCCCGACCAGCCGACCAGCAACACGGCCAGGTTCGGGGCTACTGCCGTGGTCAGGCTCCCCGCCGCGTAGATGACAAGTCCCAGAGCAAAGGCCCTGCGGCGTCCCGCGATCGCGCCGACCTTGCCGCCTGTGATCATCAGCGAGGCCATCACCAGCGTGTACAGCGTGATCGCGGTCTGAATGCCCGTGACCGTCGTGCCGGTATCGGCCGCCACCTGACGGATCGAGACGTTCATGACCGAACTGTCCAGCGTCATCAGGAACTGGCCAGAGGCCAGCACCGACAACACAAAGCCAGTTCCGGGCGCGGCCCGCCGTGCCTTGGTCATCGTCACCATGTGCTCACCAGGCCCCGCCCCGCTACGGCGGGGTGGCGTCCCATCGCAGCAAGCCAGCCATTCCGCATCGCAACATGATGGCGCACATGTCCGCGGCCAGAAGGGCGCACTGTCAGGATGACACGATGGCGGGGATGACGGCGAGCATAGTCAGCGGCCCGGTCATCCACGTCGACGCCAGCCAGGTGGATCCTGGCCGCATCATGGGTGATGACGGCCTCGCCGAGGCCGCGGCCCAACGAGGATCGAGGAGAACGGCATGACCGATCAGGCGGTCCGGGTGGAGCAGTCGGGGCCCGTCACCACCGTGTTCCTGCACCGCCCGGCGCGCCGCAACGCGGTCGACGGCCCCACCGCGGCCGCGCTTGCCGCCGCGTTCCGCGCGTTCGACGCCGATCCCGGCGCCGCGGTGGCCGTCCTGCACGGCGAGGGCGGGGTGTTCTGCTCCGGCGCGGACCTGACCGCGATCGGCACCCAGCGCGGTAACCGGGTGGCCCCCGACGGCGACGGGCCGATGGGGGTCAGCCGGCTGCGGCTGTCCAAGCCGGTCATCGCCGCGGTAGCCGGGTACGCGGTGGCCGGCGGGCTGGAACTGGCCCTGTGGTGCGACCTGCGGGTCGCCGATGAGACCGCCGTGTTCGGCGTCTTCTGCCGACGCTGGGGCGTGCCGCTGATCGACGGCGGCACGGTGCGCCTGCCCCGGCTCATCGGGACCAGCCGGGCGATGGACATGATCCTCACCGGGCGCGCCGTCGACGCTCAGGAGGCGGCGGCGATCGGGCTCGCCAACCGCCTCGTGCCGGCCGGACAGGCCCTGACCGCCGCCCGGGAACTGGCGGCGCAGCTCGCCTCGTTCCCGCAGATCTGCCTGCGCGGGGACCGCGCATCAGTGCTGGACCAGGAGGGACTCGGCGAGACCGCCGCCCTGGCCGCGGAGTTCGCCCACGGGCGCCGGGCGCTCCGGGACGAGGCCGTCGCCGGCGCCGCCCGGTTCGCCGCCGGCGCGGGCCGTCACGGGTCCTTCAGCCCCTGAGCGCCGCGGAGCTGGACGCCACTCCCGGCCAGCTACTCCGGGGCCCTGGGCCGTCGTGAGCTGGCTCGGCCCCGCGATCAAGGTGTCCGCGGCCTACGGCAACGCCGGGATCTGGCCCGGCGACACGTTCGGCATCTCCTCGCTCCCCGGCGGCCGGATCAGCCTGACGTGGGGCAGCGCCGTGGGCACCAGCCGGTTCTCCGCGATCTACGGCTCCGTGGTCAAGATCTGAGCCGGTCACGGCGGCACCGGCGGAAAGTCAGGACTTTCCGTCCACCGGACGTGAGCGCAGCGTGATGAAGGCGAGCACCGCCGCCGCGAGGGCCAGCCCGGCCGACAGGTAGAGCACCATACTCAGTCCCTCATGGAACGCGTTGTTGGCCACGTTCTGTAGCTCCACGATCAGCTTCTTGAGGCTGCCGGACAAACTTGGCGGT
>JASHYW010000066.1 GCA_030042885.1 Streptosporangiaceae bacterium
GGTCGGCCAGCGCGGCGACGGGGCGCGCAGGCGGGCCGGAGGGCAGCGCGGCGGAAGCGGCCGTGGCGGCGGGGCGTGGCGGCTGGCCGGGGGGACGCACCACGGTCCGTTCGGCAATCTCATTCCAGTCGCCGTAGACCTCGGCGAAGTCATCGCGCCGGTCATTGGTGCGGCCGGTGGTGTCGATGGTCACGTGCAGGTCGGTCCGGCCGGAGGATCGCCAGCCGCCGTCGGGCTCCTGCCAGGGCAGGCCGCGCGGGGTGGCGGCGTCCGCGGCCAGGCCGGTCGCCGGGTCGGCGAGCGCGGCCACGTGCCGGGCCAGCCGCGGGTCCAGCCAGGGCTCGCGGATGTAGGGCGGGTAGATGGTCAGGCGCTCGCGCAGCGTGAACCCCGCGGCCGCGGTGCGGGCGGCGAGTTCGTCGATGTCCGGCCAGGGCCGCTCGGGATTGACGTGATCCGGGGTCAGCGGCGAGACGCCGCCCCAGTCGTCGATGCCGGCCCGCAGGATGAGGTCGTGCTGGTCGCCGACCAGGTTGGGCGGCGCCTGGATCCGGGTCTTCGGGCCGAGGACCAGCCGGGCGACGGCGATCGTCGCGGCCAGGTCGTCCAGTTCGGCGTCCGGCACGTCCCGCATCTTGGTGTCCGGCTTGGCCCGGAAGTTCTGCACGATTACTTCCTGGATGCCGTGGTAGGTGCGGGCCACCTTCCTGATGGCGAAGATCGAGTCGGCGCGTTCAGCCGGGGCCTCGCCGATGCCGATGAGGATCCCGGTGGTGAAGGGGACGTTGCAGCGGCCGGCGTCCTGGAGCACGCGCAGCCGCACCGCCGGGTCCTTGTCGGGGCTGCCGAAGTGCGGGCCGCCTTGCTCGGTGAACAGGCGGGCGGCCGTGGTCTCGAGCATCATGCCCATGGACGGGGCGACCGGCTTGAGGCGCTGGAAGTCCTGCCAGGACAGCACGCCCGGGTTGAGGTGCGGCAGCAGCCCGGTTTCCTCAAGGACACGGATGGCCATGGCCCGCACGTAGGACAGGGTGTCGTCGTAGCCGCGGGCGTCGAGCCACTCGCGGGCCTGGCGCCATCTTTGCTCGGGCTGGTCGCCCAGGGTGAACAGGGCCTCCTTGCAGCCCAGCGCGGCGCCGTCGCGGGCGATGCTGAGGACCTCGCCGGGCTCCAGGTACAGGCTGTGCAGCCGGTGCGGCACCGTGGCGAAGGTGCAGTACCCGCAGCGGTCCCGGCACAGCCTGGTCAGCGGGATGAACACCTTCCTGGAGTAGGTGATGACGCCCGGGCGTCCCGCCGCCTCCAGGCCGGCGTCCCTGGTCCGGCTCGCGTAGCCCAGCAGGGCGTGCAGGTCGTCGCCGCGGGCGTGCAGCAGGACGGTCGCCTCGTCTGGGTCGAGCGACTTGCCGTCCCTGGCCCGCGCCAGCGTCCGGCGCATGGCCGAGGCCGTGATCCCGCTGGCTTGTCTGTCCTCATGTGGCCGTCCGGCCTCGTTCCGGTCAGAGCCGTCGCGGTGATCGCTCATGCTGCACCAAACCTTGGCCGGAGTCCGGATCTTCCCCGGCTCGCGCAGATCCAGGCTTGTGCCATGGGCCAGACGGCTGACACCCGAGTGCTCCGTCGGCTGGCGGTAGGTCGCACCGACCTCGTTCATCTCGAAAGTTTCCGTTCGCATCAGCAGAGTGGGATTTTCGGGGAGTATTCGGGCTCATGGGAGGATCTGGGGGACGGGGATGCACCGGATCCTCCCGGAAGCCCGGATCCTCCCAGATCTTTGAGCACGGAGTGCATGTCGAGGCGCTAGAGGTTGCGGTAGTCGCGGACGGGCATGCGGGGGCCGCGGCGCGGGGGGTGGCTGCCGCTGAGCTCGATGAGCCGGGTCACCCGGTAGCGGTGCCCGGCGTAGGGCGCGAGCAGCTCCAGCATGCCGGCGTCGTCGGTGATCCGCCCGGCCAGCGTCCAGCCGACCGCCTTGGCCAGGTGGTAGTCACCCACGGAGACCGCATCTGGGTCGCCCGCGGCCCGCTGCCTGATCTCGGCGGAGGTCCAGACCCCGATGCCGGGCAGGGATCGCAGGCGGCGGTCGGCCTCGGCCGGGCCCAGTTCCAGGACCTGCTCGAGCCGCGCGGCCACGCCGGCGGCGGCGATGATCGTCCGGGCCCGGACCCCCTCCACGCCGGCGCGGTGCCAGTCCCACGACGAAATGCGTGCCCACACCCGCGGGGGCGGGGACACCCGCATCCCGCCCGGGGCCGGGCCGGGCGCCGCCTCACCGAACGTCCGCAGCAGGAACCGCCAGGCCCGATGGGCCTCGCGGCCGACCACCTTCTGCTCAAGGACCGCGGGCACCAGGGCCTCGAAGACCCGGCCGGTCCGCCCGACCCGCAGCCCCGGATGGCGGAGCACCAGCTCGCCGACGGCCGGATGGCACACCGTGAACCCCGATAGGTCGTCGTACGCGCCGAGCTGGGCCGGGAGGGTGGCGAGCAGCCAGCCGGCGCCGGGTCCCCAGGCCTGCCCGGTGACGAGCGTGCCCTCGGGCAGGCGCGAGCGTGACGTGACGCGCAGCGTTCCAGGGCCTTCGGGGGTCAGCGACGTGCGCCAGACCGCCCCGGCCGCGTCCACGCGGTACGCGGGATCACCGCCGCCGTGGCGATGCACCGACAGCGTCAGGCGCACGTCGAGCGGGAACGGCGCCAGCCACTCGCGGCACAGCCCCGCGCCGGGATCCGGCAGCGGCTCACGACCCGGCAGCGGCTCGGGGCCGGGCACCGGC
>JASHYW010000548.1 GCA_030042885.1 Streptosporangiaceae bacterium
CAGAAGGACAACGCTCTCCACAGGGCTCCTGCCTGACGGTCAAAAGGGCAACGGTGAACACTACCGCGGGCGCCAGGATCCAAAAACCATTCGGCCGGACCGGCAGCGGTGCCACGTCTCCGGCCGGTCACCGGCACCCTGGCCGCGGCGGCCGACCGTGCTAGTGCGACTCGCGCGGCACCGCGTGGCCGCTCGCGCCGACCAGGAAGTCCAGGTCGGCGCCGGAGTCGGCCTGCAGCACGTGCTCGCAGTACAAGCGCGTCCAGCCCCGGCTGGCGTGCGGCGCGGGCGGCTGCCACGCGGCCCGGCGTTCGGCCAGCTCCTCGTGCCCGACTTCGAAGGTCAGGGTCCGGGACGGCACGTCGAGGGTGATCCAGTCCCCCGTCCGCACCAGGGCCAGCGGACCGCCGGCCGCAGCTTCGGGGGCGACGTGCAGGACGACCGTCCCGTAGGCGGTGCCGGACATGCGCCCGTCGCAGATCCGCACCATGTCGCGGACGCCGCGGTGCAGAAGCTTCTTCGGCAGCGCGACGTTGGATACCTCGGGCATGCCGGGGTAGCCGCGCGGACCGCAGTACCTTATGACCAGCACGGTGTCCTCGTCGACGTCGAGCTCCGGGTCACTGAAAACCGCGTAGTAGTCCGCAGGCGAGTCGAAGACCAGCGCCCGGCCCCGGTGCTTGAGCAGGTGCGGCGAGGAGGCCGACTGCTTGATCACCGCCCCGCCCGGCGCGAGGTTGCCGCGCAGCACCGCGGTCCCGGTCCCGGCGGGCTGAAACGGCGCGGCCGCGGTCTTGATGACCTCACGGTTCCAGCAGGGCGCGCCGGCCACGTTGGCGCCGATCCCGGATCCGGTCACCGTGAGGGCGTCGGGGTGCAACAGGCCGGCCTCGTCGAGCTCGCGCAGCACCGCGGGCAGGCCGCCCGCGTAACAGAAATCCTCCATCAGGTACTGACCGCTCGGCTGCAGGTTCACCAGCGTCGGCACGTCCCTGGCCAGCTCGTCGAAGTCGTCGAGGGTCAGCGGCAGGTCCAGGCGCCCGGCGATGGCCAGCAGGTGGATCACCGCGTTCGTCGATCCGCCGATCGCCGCGTTCACCCGGATCGCGTTCTCGAACGCCGCCCTGGTCATGATGGCCGAGGGACGCAGGTCCCGGCGGACCAGGTCCACCACCACCTGGCCGGCCCGCTGGGCCGTCTCGTACCTGCGGGCGTCCACCGCGGGCCAGCTCGCCGAGTACGGCAACTGCATGCCCAGCGCCTCGGCCATCGACGCCATCGTGGACGCGGTGCCCATCGTCATGCAGTGCCCGTTGGACCGGGCCATGCAGCCCTCGGCGAACGCGCACTCCTCCTGCGTCATCCGCCCGGCCACGAGGTCTTCCTCGAACCGCCACACCGCGGTGCCCGAGCCTACGTCAGTACCCTGGTACTTGCCGCTGAGCATGGGCCCGCCGGTGACCATCACCGCGGGCAGGTCCACGCTGGCCGCGGCCATCAGCAGCCCCGGAGTGGTCTTGTCGCACCCGGACAGCAGAACCACGCCATCGAGGGGGTTGGCTCGCATCAGCTCTTCGGCTTCCATGGCCAGCAGGTTCCGGTACAGCATGGCGGTGGGCCGCAGCAAGGTCTCGCCCAGCGCCATGGCTGGGAACTCGAGCGGGAACCCGCCCGCCTGCCAGACTCCGCGCTTGACCGACTCGGCCACCCGGTGCAGGTGGACGTTGCACGGCGCCAGCTCCGACCAGGTGGTCGCGATGCCGATCACCGGGCGGCCGTCGAAGACCTCGGGGGTGAACCCCTGGCTCCGCATCCACGACCGGTGGGCCATCCCGGTCCGGCCGGCCGCGCCGAACCACTGGGTGCTGCGTAGTCCGCTGTTCGATGTCATAGCTCAATAAGTAACACCACTCGGCCAGCTGGCCCCGGAAGCCACGGCTGACCCGTCCGGCCGGGACCGAGGCATTCGGCGAGGATCAGCTGGCCGCCCTGGTGACCAGGAACGGGCTCATCGGCACCGCCCGCCTCTAGCGCCCTGCGGGCAGCGCGGCAGCCCCTCAGCGCCGATTCCCGAAGGCGCTGGGTCACGACGGAGTGAGCCGCAGGTAACCGGCCAGGGCCCGCAGGGCGGGCAGCGGATCGGGCCCGAGCACCTGGACCGCCACGTGGTCCGCGCCCGCGTCCAGGTGCGCGGTGACGCCGCGGCCAATCGCCTCCGCGTCGCCGTGCACCACCAGCGCGTCGATCAGCGCGTCGCTGCCGCCGTCGGCGAAGTCGGCGTCCGTCCAGCCGAGCCTGCGCAGGTTGGCCAGGTAGTTCGTCAGCCCGAGATACGGGTTCTGCACGCGCGGCCTGCCGATGGCACGTGCCTTGTCCGGGTCGGTCTCGAGCACCACCTTCTGCTCGGGGGCCAGCAGCGGCCCGTCGCCGAGGATCTGCCTGGCCTGCCGGGTGTGCTCGGGCGTGACCAGGTACGGGTGCGCGCCGGCGGTCCGGTCCGCGGCGAGCTTGAGGACCTTCGGGCCGAGGGCAGCCAGGACCCGGCCCTCGGCCGGGACCTTGAGGTCATCGAGTTCGTCGAGGTAGCTGACCAGCTTGGCGTAAGGCCGCTGATACTCCCGAGTGGATTCGGGATGCCCGACGCCGAGTCCCAGCAGGAAACGGCCCGGGTGCCTGACCGTGACGCGGTGATAGGAGGCGCCCACGGTTGCGGCGTCGTCCTTCCACACATTGATGATGCCAGTGGCCACCGCGATGTGGTCCGTGGTGTCGAGGAGGTTCTCGATGACGGCGAGGTCGCCGTCGGGGGAGCCGCCGACCCAGATGGCGCCATAGCCGAGGGCCTCCACCTCGGCCACCACCTCCGGGGTGAGCCCCGAAGGGTGCCGCCAGACGCCGATACTGCCCAGTTCGATGCTCATGCCACCGGACAGCCCCGCCGGGCCGCTTTTCATTCCGCAAGCCGCTTCCAGCCGAGGCCTGACGATGCGAACGAGCCCTGGGAAACCGTGTTGTAGGGAACGCGGCCCGCTGGCTATTCTCCGTGCGTGAATTCGGGGCACGTTGAGGTCGCTCACGTCAGCCATGTCCTGCCAGACGGGCGGACGCTCCTTGACGACGTGAGCTTCCGCATCGGCGAGGGCATCACGGCGGCCCTGGTCGGGCCTAACGGCGCCGGTAAGACCACCCTGCTCCGGCTGGTCGCGGGGGACGTCCAGCCGCAGTCGGGCACCGTCGCCGCCACCGGCGGGCTCGGGGTGATGCGGCAGTTCATCGGCGCGAACCGTGCCACGCCGCTCACGGGAGCAGGCCCGGCATCCCCAGTGCAGGGCAGCGATAACGCGCTCATGGTGCGCGACCTGCTGCTTTCGGTGTCGCCACCGCGGGTGCGGGAGGCCGCGGCGCGGCTCGACGCCGCCGAGCTGGCCATGATGGAGCGCGACGACGAGCGCACCCAGCTGCGCTACGCTGCGGCGCTCACCGATTGGGGCGAGGCAGGTGGCTACGCCGCCGAGGTGCACTGGGACGCCTGCTGCGTCGCGGCCCTCGGCATCGGCTACGACCAGTGCCGCTGGCGCGACGTGAACACGCTGTCCGGCGGGGAGCAGAAGCGGCTGGTGCTCGAGTCGCTGCTGCGCGGGCCCGATGGCGTGCTCCTGCTCGACGAGCCGGATAACTACCTGGACGTTCCGGCCAAGCGCTGGCTGGAACAGGAGCTGGCCGCGACGCCGAAGACCGTGCTGCTGGTCAGCCACGACCGGGAACTGCTCGCGGCCTGCGCGCAGCGCATCGTCACCGTCGAGGACACCCATGTCTGGGTCCACGGCGGCGGCTTCTCCGGTTACGCGCAGGCACGCGCCGACCGGATCAGCCGGCTGGAAGAACTGCGCCGGCGCTGGGACGAGGAGCACGAGAAGCTGAAGGAGCTGGTCCGCACCTACCGGCAGAAGGCCGCCTACAACTCGGACATGGCGTCCCGGCTGCAGGCGGCGGTCACCAGGCTGCGCAGGTTCGAGGAGGAAGGCCCGCCGGAGCAGGCGCCCCGGGAACAGAACGTGAGGATGCGGCTGCGCGGCGGGCGCACCGGCAAGCGCGCCGTGATCTGCGAGAACCTGACCCTGACCGGCACCACAGGCTCGTTCGATGCCGAGATCTGGTTTGACGACCGAGTGGCGGTGCTCGGCGCGAACGGGTCGGGGAAGTCGAGTTTCCTCCGGCTGCTCGCGGGGGAGCCGGTGCCGCACGAGGGAGTGGCCCGGCTCGGCGCGCGGGTCGTGCCCGGATTTTTCG
>JASHYW010000549.1 GCA_030042885.1 Streptosporangiaceae bacterium
GGGGCCCGGCGCGCTGGATGGCAGCGGCGTCGCCTTACGGGACATCGACATCGGATCTCCGGCCGCAGTAAGTGTCGAGGACAGGAGCCGCGGAATCCCGGCTTCCCGGCCGTAATTTCGGCGGCAGCCCATTCAGGTACGCGCGCGCGGGGGACCCGAAGGGGGTGTCACGGTGAAAGAGCATAGTGCTCGGCGGCGAGCTCGGCATAGCAGGCGAGAGGGCTCCGCCGCCTGCTAGAAGTCGGCGGCAGTGCCGGCGCCCAGGCGGGTGGCCTTCTCGTACAGGTAGCTGGCCGCGGCCAGGTCCTCGGCGGCCAGGCCGAGCGACTCGAAGACGGTGATCTCGCCGGAGTCCGCGCGGCCCGGCGCCGCCCCGATGAGCAGCTCTCCGATCTCGGCCCGGACCGGGTTGACCGCACCCTCCTTCTCGGCCAGCAGGTAGTCCCCGGCCTCGTTCCGCACGGACTCGCGGCTGTCGGCGAACAGTGCCGCCTCGGCCATGGTCGCGGTGTCGATCTCCCGGTCCCTGGGCACGCAGGCGCCGACCGCGTTGACGTGCGTGCCCGCGGCCAGCCAAGCACGGCGCAGCACCGGCTGCGGCGAGTTGGTCGCGGTCACCACGATGTCCGCTCCCGCGACCGCCTCGCGCACCTCGTGGTGGACGCTGACCGGCAGGCCCAGCTGCCCGGCCAGCTCCGCGGCCACTTCGCGGGCCCGGGCCAGGTCACGTCCGGCCATGCGGATCCCGGTGAGCGGGCGGGTTGCGGCCAGGGCGTGCGCGTGCGCCCGTCCCTGCACGCCCGTGCCGATGATGGCCAGCTCCGCGGCGCCGGGCCGGGCCAGCAGGTCGGTGGCCACCGCGGAGACGGCCGCGGTGCGGATCTCGGTCACGGCCGACGCGTTCACCAGCGCCAGCGGCTCCCCGGTGGCCGCCGCGAACAGCAGAACTCCGCCCTGGTGCGCGTCCTTGCCGATGGCCGGGTTACCCGGGGTGACGCAGATCGCCTTCAGCCCGTAGCCGACGCCGGGCGAATACGAGGGCATCAGCCCCATGAAGCCCGCCGCGTCCCGCGGCCGGACGATCGTCCGCAGCGGCTGCTGGATCTGGCCGCGGGCCAGCTCGGCCAGGGCCTGGCGCATCACGTCCGCGCACTCTCTGTATCCCAGCAGCTCACGGACGCGGTCACTGGCCAGCACAAGTATCTTCACGCGGCTCTCCTGCCGAGCTCGGCCAGACCACCGGCGGCCACGCGCCGGCGGGATCGTGGTCGCGAGGACCGTTCGGTATAGGTTTTAGAAGTGACGTACACGGGAGACGTGCGTGTCGGCGGCCCGCCGGACACACGGGAGATCGACGGCCTGGTCGTGACCAAGATAGCCGTGGGCCCCATGGACAACAACGCGTATCTGCTGCGCTGCACGAGCACCGGCCAGGGCATCTTGATCGACGCGGCCAACGAGGCGGGTCGGCTGATCGAGATGATCGGCGACACGCCGGTCGGCACGATCGTGACCACGCACCGGCACGCCGATCACTGGCAGGCGCTGCCCGAGGTGCAAAAGCACACCGGCGCGGAGGTGGTCGCGCACTCGGCCGACGCGGACTACCTGCCCGTCCCGGTCACCCACCGGGCCGAGCACGGCGAGGTGCTGAGGTTCGGCGACGCGGCGGTGTCCCTCATTCAGCTGCGCGGGCACACGCCGGGCAGCATCGCGGTCCTGTACGACGCGGGCGGCCGGCTGGCGGACAGTCCGCACGTGTTCACCGGAGACTCGCTGTTCCCCGGCGGGGTGGGCAAGACCAACTCGCCCGCGGACTTCACCTCGCTGCTTACCGACGTGATCGAGCGCCTGTTCAACCCGCTCCCCGACGCGACCTGGGTGTATCCCGGGCACGGAAAGGACACCACGCTCGGCGTGGAGCGCCCCTATCTCGGCGAGTGGCGCGACCGGGGCTGGTAACGGCGCGGGATGCCTTCCGCTGCCTGCCAACTATACGATTACGTCCTCGCGGAGGGCGCGCCGGTACCGTATCTCGGTGATGCCGCCGAGGTCCTGGAGCAGGTGGCTGGCGCCGTCCGGCGCGAAACCGGCTCGCTCGTAGAACCGGCGCGCGCGGGCGTTGTCCTCGAGCACCCACAGCGTGATGCACCGGTACCCGGCACCAGACACCTTGGCCAGGACCCGATCCATGAGCGCCCGCCCGGCGCCGGTCGACCACCAGGCCGGGCGAACGTACAGCGCGTAGAGCTCGGCCACCCGCCCTTCGGCACCGGCCGCGGTCCGCGGGTGCGGCCATGATGTGCCAAGCACGTCCCGTTCCGGCCCGAAGGACGCATAGCCGACGATGCCCGGCGCGGCCCCGGCGCCTGCGCCAGGCCGCGGGCGGCGGGCAACCGCGGCGATCATGCGCTGCCATGGTCGCGTGCGGAACGACTGCCGGACGCGGGCGCCGCCGTCGGGCGCCGTGACCCGGTCGATGACCTGGTGCGCGATGATGCCCTCATACGCGGCGAACCAGCTGTCCCGTATCACGGCCGCGATCTGCGGCGCGTCCGCCGTCGAGGCGGACCGGATCACCACCATCTGGACAAGCTAGCGAATTCGCAACGCAAGGAAGAAGTCCACCTGGTCATCCAGGCAGGACAGGTCGCGCCCGGTGAGCTCCTCGATCCGCCGGATCCGGTACCGCACCGTGTTGACATGAACGTACATGGACGCCGCGCACGCGTTCCACGAGCCCGAGCAGGCCAGGAACTGGCGCAGGGTGGGCAGCAGTTCGGCGTGGTGCCGCTCGTCGTAAGCCTGCAGCGGCCCGAGCAGGCGCTGCCGGAAGGACCGCAGCACGCTTCCGGGCACGCTGGCCAGCAGGAGCTCGTGCGAGGCCACTTCGTCACTGGTCACCACCGAGACGGTCGCCGGGGCAGGCCCCGAGAGAGCTCCGCTCCCGGCGCGCATCGCGGCCAGCCGACCCGCGCTCTCGGCCTCGTGCAGCGCGCTGACCAGGGCGGCCACGCCCGTAGCGGGCGCGCTGACGCCGATGCTGAGCCTGATGCGGGACCGGTCGGACTCCAGCACCGCCTGTGCGTCCCGCAGCCGAGCGGCGAACACGTGCGCGGCTGAGCCCGGCGCTTCCGGCGCGGCCGCGGCCGGCAGCGCGGTGCCCGGGTCCTGGCCGGCTGTGGCAGCGGCCTCCGGCCCGGCACCTTCGGGCAGCGGGACAAGCACCACGATCTGCTCGCCGAGCGGGGCGACCACCGTGCCGTCCGCGTACGGCATGGCCAGCTCCTCGGCCAGGTCGCTGCGCCATCGGTCGGCGTTCGGGCCGGTCATCCGGTCAGCCTCCGCGCCCATCGCGGCGACCAGGTAGCTCGCGTCGGGTGACATCCCGGCCGCGCGCATCAGCGAGGCGATCTCGGACGGGGCGGCCCCTTCACCTGCCTCGGACGCGAGCTTGGCGACGATCGCCTCGGCCAGCCTGCGATCCCCGGCGCGGCCCGCGTCCAGCCTGGCTCGCTCGAGGGCCGCGTCCGCGGCCAGTTCGGCGACGGATTCGCGAAGCTCGTGCGGCCAGTCCTGCTCCTGACCTGCACAGGCGAGGAACCAGCTGGTGATCCGGGGCTCGCCGCCGACCGTGAACAGCGAGTACTTGCCGTCGCCCGTCACCGGGACGCGCGGCCCGCTCACCCGCGCGATGACCGGGAGCCGGTCCGCCTTGAGGTACTCCCCGGCCAGCCGCAGCGCCAGCGGGCGGGGCAGCGATGGCGCGGTTCCGCCCACCACCCGGCCCATCGCGGTGAGCAGCCAGCATTCGGCGCCGATCTCGCGGCCCATCAGCCGGAACATCGCGTCCAGGCCTGCCCCTTCGGCCACCGCGGACAGCAGCAGCCGGCGGCGCCCGAGCACCCTGGTCATGGCCGTCGCCCGGTCGCCGTTGAGCCGGCGCCCCACCTCTTCGGTGATGGTGGCGAATGAGGTCTCGGCCGGCACCGCGAGCAGGGTGATGCCGTGCCGCCCGCAAGCCTGGATCACCTCGGACGGCACCTCGCCGAGCGCCTCCCCGGCGCCCAGTACTCCGGCTCCCGCCTTGACCAGAGCCCTGACAAACCGGTCGGCATCGCCGGGTTCCCGGCACCAGATCATGCCGGTCAGGACCAGGTCCCCCGGCGTGAGGTAACGGCTGGGATCGGGCAGGTCCGTGGTGTACACGTGCCGGATAACCCGGTCTACGCCGGACACATCGGTCAGCAGCCTGAGCCCGAGACCAGGCACGTCGAGCAAATCCCGTACTCGCAAGGGATCACCTCCTGGCGACGAACCCTTCACGGGCACCATAGCCGTCATGTGTTTAGCGAAACCTACAAAACGGCTGGAGCCAGGTTACCGGTGATTGATTCGATAGGCGCCTACCACGTGCGCGGCACCGCCTGATTGGATGTTTCGCATGGTGAGCCCGGGCCTCCAGGAATCCACGCTGGCGGCCTTCAACGCTGCGCTGCCGGAGACAGCCGAGCGTGAGCTGCTCACATGCTGCGCATCGGGATCGTTCGCGAGAGCGATCGTGTTCCTGATCTGCGCCAGCGGCCTGTCCGGCCAGGACATGCTGGACCAGCTGCGGGCCAGGCTCGGCAACGACACCGATACCGAACGGTCCGTGGTGCGCCAGGAATTGCTGAAGATCACCCGGCTGCGGCTGACGAAGTTGCTGAGCCTTTGACATCCGGGCACGTGACACTCTCCACGCACGTCCTCGACGCCACCACCGGGCGGCCCGCGGCCGGCCTGCACGTGCGGCTCGAGCACCGCGGCCACGACGGGTGGTCCCCGGCCTGCCTCCTGCACGTCAGCCGCGACGGCGACATGCACATGATCAGGGACCTGAACGTCACGGTCACGCTGTCAGGGGACCTGGCCGCCACTCACCTGACCGGTGACAACACCGCGGTGCTGACCACTGACGCGCAGAAGAATACGGTCTTCGCGTTCGCCAAGGAATACGGCGTCGGCCAGATCGAGGATTTCGCGCTGCTGCTGGCCAGGCACTTCGTAGATTCGCAGGCGGCTATCTCCTTCGCGCGGATCACCGTCGAGCAGTACCCGTGGGAGCGGCTCGGAGGCCATTTGTTCTGCCGTTCGGGCCGCGAAGTCCGGACCGCCATGGTCAGCTACGACGGCCGCGGCTCGTGGGTGGTCTCCGGGCTGCGCGATCTGACCCTGCTGAACTCGGCCGGGTCCGAGTTCTGGGGTTTCGCCGGGGATCGCCACACCACGCTGGCCGAGACCACCGACCGGATCCTCGCCACCACGGTGAACGCGCGGTGGCGGCACGCCAGCCCGCTGACCCCGGAGCCGGGGTCCAAGGACGCCATGGGGTCCGGACCTGGCTGGGCGGATTCCTACCGTGCCGCCCGGGACCTGCTGCTCGCGGCATTCACGGAGACGCACAGCTACTCGCTGCAGCAGACGCTGTTCGCCATGGGCCAGCGCGTGCTGGACGGCCGGCCGGAGATCGCCGAGATCCGGCTGTCACTGCCGAACAAGCACCACTTCGACGTCGACATGTCGCCGTTCGGGCT
>JASHYW010000550.1 GCA_030042885.1 Streptosporangiaceae bacterium
CGCCGCGCTGGTGGCCACGTTGTCCCCGATGCTGTTGCGCTTGACCGCCTGGAAGATGCCCAGCGGGATGGCGATCAGGATCGCGAACAGCAGCGAGATCCCGGACAGGTACACGCTGCGTGCCACCCGTTCGGCGAACAGCGCGGCCACCGTCTGGTTGTCCGAGTAGGAGTAGCCGAGGTTGCCGTGCAGCAACTGGTTCATGTAGCGCAGATATTGCACGATCCAGGGATCATCATAGCCGTTGGCCTTGTTCCACGCGTTGACCGTGGACTGGGGCGCGCGCAGGCCGAGCACGTCCCTGGCCGGCGACGGGTAGATCACGTGCAGCAGCAGGAACATGAAGATCGACACGCCGATCACGACCACGATCGACGCCCCGATCCGGCGTACCAGGTAGGCGCTCATTTGGTTAGGTGCCCTTCTTTGGCGGCGGTATCCACGCCTCTGGTGCCGGGTCGCGGTATCGGATCGCGGGCCGCCCGAACTTGTGCTCTGGCCTCCGGTGTATCACCGGAGGCCAGAGCAGTCCAGCGCCGAGGCTCTCACTTGGTGAAGTACCAGAACTCCGGCGTGGCGTAGTACTGGGTCAGGTTCTCGAAGGCCTGCGGGTTCTGCGCGGACAGGGTGTTCTTCCAGGCCCAGATGACGTCCGGGACGGGCTGGAACTGCACCGGCTGGTCCGTGGTCAGGAACTCGGCCTCGTTCTTCACCGCGGCCGGGTCGCCGCCGGTGACTGAGGCGTTGATCAGGGCATCGGCCTGCGAGTTGCTGTAGTCGCCGATCTGGCTCGACCCGTTGGTGTTGAACAGGCCGAACGTGGTCGGGTACGGGTCGAGCGTCTCGCCGCCGAAGTCCATCATCGCCCACTTGTTGATGTTCGCCGGGGCGGCCGGGTCGATGTAGTTGGCGATCATGTAGTCGAAGTTGCTACTGGACAGCGTGATGTTGATGCCGGCCGCCTTCGCCTGGGAGGCGAAGTCGGTGGCCTGCTGGCCGATCAGCGCCGGCTGGGTGCTGTAGATGTAGTTCCAGGCCAGCTTGGTGCCGGCCGGGATGCCTGAGCCGCACTCGCCGGCGCCGCTGCCGGCCTTGGAGCAGACGTCGGTACCGCCGGGGTTCACCGTCCACCCGTTGGCCTTCAGGATGCTGATCGCGTCCGGGACGCTGAACGCGTACGGGGCGCTGGTCGCATTGGCCGGAATGTACGGGCTCTGCGGGTAAGTCGGGATCGGCCCGTACGCCGGGTCGCCCGCACCGCCCATGTAGGCCCGGATCCAGCCCTGGTCGTCGACCAGGTGCGCCAGCGCCTGGCGGATGTAGGTCTGGGCGATGATGTTGTCGAAGTCGCCGGTCGTGTCCTTGAAGTTGTAGTTGGCGAACTCCATGCCGAAGTCGGGCATGCCGAAGTAGTTGTAGCCGATGCTGGCCAGCGTCGGCAGCTGCGGCACGTCGGTGTAGTCGACGAACGCGAGGTCGATGCTGCCCGCCTTGATCGCGTTGAACTCCGCGGCGTCAGAGGTGAACGGGACGCCCTCGAAGGAGGACTGCGGCGTCACGTGCGGGCCGCCGTAGCTGGTGTTCGGCACCATCGTGAACGCACCCGTGGTCGCGTTGTACGACGACAGCTTGTACGGGCCGTCGACGACCTGCCACAGCGGGTTGGTCGCGTAGGTGCTGAGCGACTTGTTCTCGTTGGTCAGGAAGTTGAAGATCTTCGTCATCGTGGCCGGCGTCCACTGCGACGGCGGAATCACCGCACCGCTCGCCGAGGTCTTCGCCCAGACGTGCGACGGCATCGGCAGGGGCGGCGGTCCGGCGCCGAGTTCGTTCTGGGTGAACCAGGACGGGTTGACCGGGCCGGACAGGTTGAGCACGAGCGTCGACGCGTTCGGCTCGGAGGTGCTGACCAGCGTGTCGGGGAACTGGCCGGGCACGTAGGTCGCCCAGTTCGACGGGGACTCCTTGACCCCGGCCTTGATCAGGTCGATGGCGAACAGCAGGTCGTTCGCGGTGACGGGCTGGCCGTCCGACCACTTGTAGCTGCTCTTCAGCGTGATCGTCACGGTCTTGTTACCGTTGGAGTAGGTCGGCATGTTGGCGATGCTCATGCTCTGGTCGATCACGGGATTGGTGCCGTCTACCGGCCAGTACAGCGGCCGCCACAGCAGCCACTGGAACGTGAAGGCGTTGAAGACCGAGTTATTGGCGGACGTCGGGATCGGGAAGATCGCGTTGGGGGTGGCCCCCGGCTGTTCCGCCCAGGTGATCGCCTGGGCCTTGCCGGAGGGCGTCCCTGCGGCTGGTACTGACCCGATCCCGCCCGAGACCGTGGTAGCCCCGCTGGTGGTGGTTGACGAGCTGCTACTGCTACTGCTGCTGCAGGCAGCAAGGGCGGTCACGCTCGCCACCGCCAGGGCAAGGCCGCCGATGTGCTTCTTGCTAATTGTGGTCATCGCCCCTCCCTCCTTGCGCTGTTCGCGCCTTTGGTCCGTCCTGGGGTCATCAGCTTGTTCGCCCTTCTCTCTCGCAGTTCGCCGGTGATCCGCTCGCCACCGCACGGGGGGGCCACTGGGTCGCAGTTCCCGCCGAAACCGGTAGGCCCGTCTCCCCGGTACATCCGTGCCGACCTGTGGTTGCCCATGGCAGGCCGACCGGTCAGTTGCCGGTGTTATGAGTTAGCGGAAGCGTAAGTTCCATATTGCATCGATCTCTCGCCGAAAACGTCACAACTTGCCATCAATCCCCTGGGAACAGCGCTCCACCAAGCCCTCGCTAGCAGCCGCCACGGGCGGGAACTTCAGGCCCCCACCGCGTGCACGCCGCCGTCCACGTGGACGATCTCGCCGGTCGTGGCGGGGAACCAGTCGGACAGCAGCGCCACGCACGCCCGCGCGGTCGGTTCGGGGTTGGTGATATCCCAGCCGAGCGGCGCACGCTCGCCCCACACGCCCTCGAACCGGTCGAAGCCCGGGATCGACTTCGCCGCCATGGTACGCAGTGGGCCCGCCGCCACCAGGTTGACCCGTACCCCCTTCGGGCCGAGGTCACGGGCCAGATACCGTGCGCACGACTCAAGGCCGGCCTTGGCCACCCCCATCCAGTCGTAGCCCGGCCAGGCCACGCTCGCGTCGAAGTCGAGGCCCACCACCGAGCCGCCGCCGCCCATCAAGGGCAACGCCGCCATGGTGACCGCCTTCAGCGAGTACGCAGAAACCTGTACCGCGGTGGCCACGTCGGCCCACCTGGTGTGCAGGAATCTCCCGCCCAGCGCTTCGGTGGGGTTGGCGTACGCGATCGCGTGCAGCACGCCGTCCAGGCCATCCACGTGCGCGGCGACCCGCTCGGCGAGCGAGGCGAGGTGGTCATCGCTGGTCACGTCCAGCTCGAGGACCGGAGGCGGCGCCGGAAGCCGCCGGGCGATCCGCTCCACCAGGCTCAGCCTGCCGAACCCGGTCAGCACCACGGTCGCGCCCTCCTGCTGGGCCACGCGG
Source organism: Streptosporangiaceae bacterium (assembly GCA_030042885.1). The sequence goes on from JASHYW010000550.1 coordinate 3,495, forward strand.
GCCACGTGGAAGGCGATCGAGGCATCCGTAATAACCCCGGTGACCAGTATCCGCTTGCCCGCCAGGATTCCCATCACAGCCTCACTTCCGTGTGTTCAGCACAGTGTCTTGTTCAAGGTTCGCGTTATCCAACGAACCTGCGCGGTTGCTGACCCGCCACCTGCACCGGTCGTTCGCGCAGGCCCAGAAGGCCTGCGCTCGCTAGCCGGTATTGAACAACGCTCACGGCTCTCACCCTGCCCGCTGGAGCCCGTCAACTAAATGACCGGCGATACGAACGTCGCTCGCGACGGCTTGTGGGCTTCGGACAAATACGCGTCAGTGCCCCATCCCGAGGCCGCCATCGACCGGGATGACGGCGCCGGTGATGTAGGCCGCGTCCGGACCGGCCAGGAACGCCACCGCCGCGGCTACCTCGTCGGCCGAGGCAAACCTGGCCAGCGGAACCGCCGCCATGATGGCCGCCTTCCTGTCCTGCGAAAGGACCGCGGTCATGTCGCTGTCCACGAAGCCCGGGGCGACCACGTTGGCGGTGATGCCGCGGGAGCCGAGCTCACGGGCCAGGGACCGGGCCAGGCCGACCAGCCCGGCCTTGGACGCGGCGTAGTTGGCCTGCCCGGCCGAGCCGTACAGGCCGACCACGGAGGAGATGAAGATGAGCCGCCCGCGGCGCATCTTCATCATGCCGCGCACCGCTCGCTTGGCCACCCGGTAGGCGCCGGCCAGGTTCGTGTCTACCACCGCCGCGAAGTCGTCCTCGCTCATCAGCGCGAGCAGCTGATCCCGGGTCACGCCCGCGTTGGCGACCAGCACCTCGACCGGCCCCTGGGCCTTCTCCACCACCGCGAACGCCTCGTCTACCGATACTGCGTCCCGCACGTCGCAGCGGACCACCTCCAGTCCCTCCACGGCGTCGCCGGAGCGCGAGGTCACGGTCACGCTGTCACCGCCGACGGCCAGCCGCCGGGCGATGGCCAGCCCGATGCCGCGGTTTCCCCCGGTCACCAGCACGGAGCGACTCACATTCACCTCTTCCCAAGAGTGGTCCAGAACGGGGCGGTGCCCCCGGCAAGGGGGCCCAGGGGGTACGGGGGGTACGCGGGGGTACGGGGGTACGGGGGTA
>JASHYW010000551.1 GCA_030042885.1 Streptosporangiaceae bacterium
CCGTCGTTTCCAGGGACGCACAGCACCATCATGCCGCCCGGCTGACCGGGTGGCCGCGGGTGCTGCGGACCGGGCACCTCGCCGCGACCCGCTCGATGGGCAGCGGTACCGCGAATACCCGCCGTTCGAGTAGCGCGTCGGCGAACTTGCTGCGGGCCGACAACGGTGACCGCCAGGCAGCGCCCGGCCGTGCCGCGGCCCCCGCGGACGTCCGCGCCGCATTCCCCCGGACCCGACCCTGCCCCCGCCTGCCCGCCTTGACCTTGCGACCACCACTCTTCGGACTCTCCCGTCCGAGCATGCCACATCCATCGCGGCTACCCGCCGCGCGATCCGCGCGGAAATGCAAGGCAGTGCCGAGGTGGATCGCGCTCAGGGTGCGAACCGTGGCGGGCCTGACCGTCCGCGTGGCAACACGCCCGAGCCCCACAGAAATCCCACAAGTCCCGGCGACGGCGGCTGCATCGAGGGCAGCCGCAGCTACGGGATCGGGCTGGCGCGGGCGCTGGCCGCCGCCGGGCTGCCGATGATCGAGTGCGAGCAGCCCAATCGCAGGCAGCGCCGCGGCAAGGGCAAGTCCGATCCGATCGATGCGCACCTGGCGGTGCTGGCCGCGCTGCGCCTGGACACCGCCCGGCTGCCGGTGCCCCGGGCCGACGGCGACCGGGGGGCGCTGCGCATCTTGCTGGTCTCCCGGCAGGGGATCACCGTGGCCCGGACCGCGCAGGCTGGCCGGCTGCGGGCCCTGCTGCTGTCCGGGGACGACACCGACCGCCGGGCCGCCCGCACGGCCCTGACCCCCACGGCCCTGGCCGCGCTGGCCGGGCGTGAGCTGCCCGCCGACGCCCGCCGCGAGCAGGCCGTCCGGCGCGCCGAGATCCGCCGCCTGGCGCTCGCGCTCACCCAGGCCCGGTGCCAGCTCCAGGACAACCGCGCCCAGCTGCTCGCCATCGTCCAGGACATCGCCCCCGGCCTGACCAGCAGATACGGCGTCGGGCCAGTCAGCGAGGCCCAGGCCATCGTGAGCTTCTCCCACCCCGGCCGGTGCCGCAGCGAGGCCGCGTTCGCCGCCCTCGGCGGCACCAGCCCGTGTGGCCTTACCGAGCCGTCGCAACGGGCGGCGGCCGAGGGGAACCGCGGCGGCCGGTTCTCACCGGGCACGCTGCGTCCCCCTCACCGGGAGGGGAGCCAGTCATGGCCGTCCTTATTGAGGTAGTTTTCCCGGCCGCTGTCACGGTCGAGCTGCTCGACGCCGTCACAGACGAGATGGGCGTCGACACCCATCTGCCAGCTGGCGTGATCTCGCATGTCCACTACGAGAAGGACGGTCGCGCTCACGGCGTCGATGTGTGGGAGTCGGCTGAGGCCTTCCAGAGATTCAGCGAGTCTGCCCTGCAGCCAGCCATGGGAAAGGTTGCTGCGGCCCGCGGCATTGACTTGTCACAAGCAGGCGAGTCCGAGATGTCGATAACCGAAGTTCATCGGCTTGTTCACTAGCCGCTCTGCCTCAGCTCCAAACCCGGCGCGAGGAGGATGGCCCGGTCAGTTCTCGCGCCGGGTCGGGTCCGGGTCGGGTGATGATCAAACGGTGAAGCTCAGCCCGTGTGGATGTCTGCACATAACCGCCGTAGCGCGCACTGGGATGAGGTGCCCGAGGGCCCGCCAGATCTGACGCGGGATATACGCGGGATGATCTTGCTCGGCGAGCTGTCCCTAGATGCCAACGACGCAGGTAGCACCGTCATGAACCACAGAAGCTGTTGAAAACCATTAGCGCACCGACGCGGAGCTGGCGACCGCGACCAGGACCGGGGCGACGAGGTGGCCGGTGTCTCTCACAGCTTTCTCACGGACTGACCGGACGGCGCCGGACTAGGGCGTCTATGCCGGACATCTGGTAGGACGTTGACCTGCGGATATGGATTCCGGCGCACTGACCGGACACGCTCCATTGATCTACGGATTGGATGGTCTGCGACGGGTGTCATTTAGTAGGTGACTGCTGGCGGCCGACGATAGCCGGATCGGGATTGAGGCCCATGGTGCGACGTTTCAGAAATCTCTCCTGAGCTGATCGATCTCCCGGACGTGCTCGCGGAGCCGCTCATACGCTGGCCGCTCACGGATGCGGGTCAGCGCCCAGCTGATCGCGTCCGCGCGAGTGTCCGCGATGCCCGCCATGATCAGCGTGTCGAGGGTTTCCAGGCCGGAGCGGCCCAGCGTAGTGTGCATGTCCACCTGGGTCTTCTCTCCGAGTTCCCATGCCCGCACGTCGGCAAGCCGTTGCCCGACCAGCATGGTGCATCGGGGGCCGTGGCCGTCGCGGTCGACGGGTTTTTCGCAGGTGAACTCGACCAGCCTGATCTCGCGGAGTTTCCCGGCCAGGTGGCCAGCGAACTCGTCCATCGCCGCCTCGTGGTCATGTTGGAACGCCCGCACCGACCGCTCGTAGTCGTCGGGCCCGTCCGCCGCGAGCAGCACCCGGACCCACAGGTCTCCCGGCTCGATCTCCGGGTCGTCGCCGTATTGCAGCAGCACCACCTGCCGC
>JASHYW010000552.1 GCA_030042885.1 Streptosporangiaceae bacterium
ACGCCGATGACCAGGGCGGGCTCGACCTCGCGAGCCATGATCTCGGTCAGCGCCGCGGGCGCGCAACCCACCAGCCAGACCCCGCCGGGCCCGGCTGCGCTGAACGCCAGGCGGACCGCGGCCGCGCTGACGGTGATGTTCGCGGTGCGCGCCAGCCTGGCCGTCAGGGAGTCGTCCGCCTTGCAGATCACCGGGTACCCGGTGATCCCTGCCGCGACCGTGGCCGCATCGGCGACCCCGGGCGCGCCGCGTCGCAGCGCGCCGAGTCCGGCCGCCAGCGCGGCTTCGTCACAGACCAGGTCGGTGACGTAGTCGAAATCGGCGGTCGCGTAGATGACGCGCTCGGTCACGGCCCGGCTGAGCGACGGCAGGGCGCTCAGGTCGAGCCTGGAGCGAAGGATGCGGTACGACTCGGCCTCAACCGGATCGACATGGTTCACGCCACCATCTCTATCGCGTCGGCCGGGCAGACGGCCAGGGCGGGTGCGCGTCGCTCAGGACCGGGCAGGCGGCCGGGGCGGGTGCGCGTCGCTCAGGACCGGGCAGACGGCCGGGGCGGGTGCGCGTCGCTCAGGACCGGGCAGGCGGCCGGGGCGGGTACACTGGCCCGGGTTTGACCCCGGTCGCCTCCTGGCTGCACGTTGCCAGCCATTCATCAGCGAACTCTCAGCGGGTCCGGGTAGCGTGAGCCAACGGAAACCGGTAGAACCGGATGGCGAACCAGGCGGTTTGCGGGCGACCGGACCTGACGTCCCAGGTGGCGCCCGCGAACTGGCGCGGTCTGGCCTGGCCGACGACATGTGACGGAGCTACACGCTGAACGGAGCACGCATGGCGAATCGTTCTCGCGTCCCGGTGACCGGCGGTGCCGGCTTCACAGGCCGCCGGGTGGTCCGCGCTCTGCTGGCCGAAGGGCGCGAGGTGACCGTGGCCAACCTGCGGGCGTTCCCCGACCCCGAGGTGCGGCCGGTGGTGGGCGGGCCTGTGCGACTCGGCGGGCCAGGTGACGCGGGCGTGATCTACGGCGACCCCAAGGACCAGGTGATCGACGACGCGGCCGCAGCCGCGTTCACCGAGGCCTACGGCGAGCGCGCCACCTGCCTGCCCCCGGTGGCGATCGTGATCGCCGCCTACAACGAGGAAGGTGCCATCGGCCCGGTCATCGAAGCGCTGCCGGAACAGGTGGGCGGGCTGGCCACGGTGGCCATCGTGGTCGCCGACGGCTGCGAGGACGCCACCGTGAAGGAAGCCACCACGGCCGGGGCCATGGTCTGCCACGTTCGGGTCAACCGCGGCCAGGGTGCCGCGCTGCGGCTCGGCTACCGGCTGGCCCGCGACGGCGGCGCGGCCTACATCGTGACCACCGACGCGGACGGCCAGTACAACCCAGCGGAGATCGCGACGGTGCTGGCGCCCGTGGTGGCGGGCGAGGCGGATTTCGTCACCGGGTCCCGGCGGCTGGGCAGTCAGGAGACCAACGACCTCATCCGGCGGGCCGGGGTCCGCTTCTTCGCCGGCACCCTCAGCATGCTGACCGGGCAGAAGATCAGCGACACGACGTTCGGGCTGCGGGCCATGCGCGCCGAGGTCACCGCCGCCGTCCGGCTGCGGCAGCCGCAGTACCAGGCCTCCGAGCTGCTGATCGGGGTCATCGCCCACGGCTTCAAGGTGGCCGAGGTGCCCGCCACCATTCACCGGCGGCAGGCAGGCGAGAGCAAGAAGGGCCAGAACCCCTTCTACCAGCTGCATCTGCCGGGCGTGAACAACCTCTTCTACGGGATGCGCTTCGCCCGGGTCATCTACGGCACCTGGTGGCACGAGCGCCGGCGCAGCGGGCGGCCCGAGGGGGTTGAAGGGCCGCAGGCCGCGGGTGAGGCAGGGCAGGCCGCGGGTGGGGCAGGGCCGGCCACTGGGCCGAAGGCCGCGGGTCAGTCCGAGTCGGCTGGGTCCCCGGCGTCGGACACGGCCCGCATCGGCCCGGTCGATTCCGCGGCCCGCGCGAACGGCTCGGGCCCTGGGTCGGTCGAGGCCAGCGCCTCTTCCGCCACGGCGGGCGCGTCCGCGGCGGCCGACCCGGCGAAGAGGACGTAGTGGAAGAACAGGAACCGCAGCAGGAACGTGCCGAGATTGGCCACGCCATACACCAGGTCCACGAAGAGCACGCGCGCCGCGCCAGTCAGCCCCATCCAGGCCGCCGCGTGGTAGGCGAACTTAGTGGCCACCCAGAGGATGGCGACCACCATGGCCGAGACGACCCAGAACGGCAGGGTCTCCTTCAGCAGGTTCGGGCGGCCCTTCCGCTTCCACGCCCAGCGGCTGAGCACGTAGCTCACCAGGGCGCCGGAGAACCAGGCGATCAGGCTGGCCCAGGTGGCGCTCAGCTGCAGCGGCCCGGCGCAGATGGTGAGCACCAGCTCGGTAGTGGCGAACGCCGCGGCGGCCGCGATGGTGAACCGGCCGAAGCGGATGCCGAGCTTGCTGCGCGCCTTGCGCTGGAGCGTGCCGCTGAGCCGATTGGTTACCAGAGCCATATGTGTCCTAGGTTAGCTGCCGACCCGCTACAGACGAGGAGCAGGTATACAGTACGGAAACCGCCGACCGGTCGAGCTACCCTGGCAGAGCCGCCCTAAGCGACCTTCGAGGAGCGTGTTTGCCCA
>JASHYW010000553.1 GCA_030042885.1 Streptosporangiaceae bacterium
CCGGCGGCTGATGACCAGCAGGCCGCACGTGTTCACCGTCCGCTCCTCCAATGACCGCCTGCTCGGCGGGACGCTCATCGCCAGGCCCGCGGTGACCGCCGTGGAACTGACCCGGGCCGGCCTGCAGGTACGCACTTCGGACTACGGCGCGTTCTGCCGGGACATCGCGGTCCTGGCCCGCGACAACGGCATCAGGCTGCGCGAGGTGCAGCCCACCGACGAATCCCTGGAAAGCGTCTTCGCCTACCTCATTGCCGACTAAGGAGCAGCAGTGTCTTCCGCCTTGTTCAACCCGACGGTCGCCTGGATCACGACCCGCGCCACCCTGGGCCGAAAGCGGGCGCTGCTGTTCGCCCTCCCGGCGGTGATCCTGATCGTGCTGACACTCGCGCTGAAGGCCTCGCGCCCGCCGGCGCGGCCGTGGCCGTCGCACCTGCTCGGCACGTTCGGGTTCTCCGTGCTGCTGCCGCTGACCGCGCTGATCATCGGCTGCTCCGTTCTCGGCGCCGAGATCGACGACGGCAGCGCCATCCACCTGCTGGCCACCCCGGTCCGCCGCTCGTCGGTGATCTTGACCAAGTTCGCCGTCGCGACCGTACTGACCATGATCTTCGCCGCGGTTCCCGAGCTCATCGCGGCCCTGATATCCGGCGGCGGCTACACCCAGGCCACCGTCACCGTCACCCAGGGCAGCCCGCCCGTCTTCATCCCGGGCACTGTCGTCAACAACACCGATTTCGCGCTCGGCCTGTTCGTCGGCGCGCTGGTGGGCGCGGTGATCTACAACGCGATCTTCGTCATGGTCTCGGTCGCCACCACCCGCGCGATCGCGGTCGGCCTGCTCTACGTGCTGATCTGGGAGGTGCTGCTGGCCAACTTCGTCAGTGGGGCCCGGCTGCTGTCGGTCAGCCACTACGCGCTCGGCATCGCTAACGGGATCGCTCATGACGCCACCCTCAACGCGGGCCTGACCGTGGCGGTGTCCGTCGTCATGGGCGCCATCGTCACCGTGGCCGCCCTGGCCCTGGCCATCAACCTGCTGTCAGGCTTCACCCTCAAGGGCGAGCCCGCCTGAGCCAGGCACGCAGCCTGCCGGGACCGTAACGCCACTGCCCGTTCGGGATAATTCAACGTCTCTTTGTCCGAACGGACGGTGGTTTCACGCCTCCGGATAACCGGTCTCCGCCTGCCTGCCCCAGCGGTCGCGCACGTGCGCTGCGTGCAGGATCGTGGACATCTACCGTGGTATTTCAGGGGTAAATGTCCACGATGATGATGTTCGGGCATCCGAACCGGGCTGGCCAGATGGAAGGCAGGCCAGCGCTGCGCCGCGGCGGCCGCATCCGGTCCGAGCCCGTCTAGCTCTCTTCCGGGGGTTCCTCGTGAGGATGCCAGAGGAGCGGGTCAGTGTGGGGGATCGAGCTCTCCGGGAGCTCGCCGGGGGCGATCTCGGCATACCCCTCGCCGGGCGCGTGGCCGTTCCCGTGCCCGTCCGCCTCGACCACGATGGTCTCCGCGAAGGCGCGGTTGGCGATCGCCCTGGCCCGGCCCATGATCCCGCGCGCCTGCGGCGCGGGTATGCCGTTCTCGTCCACCGTCCCGGGCGCGGGCAGCAGCGCGGGCACCTTCTTGGCCTCGAGCGGCGCGCGCTCCTCCTCGGTTACCGGCCGCTCCACCTCGATGAACTCGCCGTGGGGCAGCTGCCTGATGATGCCGGTCTCCAGGCCGTGCTCGAGCAGCTCCTTGTCCTTACGCTGCAGGCCCAGGCAGATACGCCTGGTGACGATGAAGGCGACCGCCGGTCCCACGAATACCATCACCCGCGCGATCCAGGTGATCGTGTAGAGCGGGATCTGCAGCTTGTCGGCGATGACGTCGTTGGCGCCCTCGGCCCACAGTACTCCGTAGAACGTGACGGCCGCCATGCCGGTGGCAGTGCGTATGGGCGCGTTCCTGGGCCTGTCGTTGACGTTGTGCCACGACTTGTCCCCGGTCGCCCACCGCTCGAAGAACGGCCAGCACGCCGCGCCGCCCAGGATCACGGTCAGCGGCACTATGAACGGGATGAGCACGCTCATCGACAGCGTGTGCCCGAGGAAGTTGATCTCCCAGGCGGGCATGATGCGCAGCGAGCCCTCCAGGATGCCCATGTAGAAGTCGGGCTGCGAGGCCGACGAGATGGCCACCGGCGTATACGGCCCGTACAGCCAGATCGGGTTGATCTGGGCGAACGTGGCCAGCAGCGCGAGCGCCCCGAAGATGAAGAAGAACCACGCGCCGCCCTTGGCCATGAAGTAAGGGAAGAACGGCTGGCCGACCACGTTGGTCTCGGTGTTCCCCTTGCCGGGCATCTGGGTGTGCTTCTGGTGCACCATGATGAACAGGTGCGCGGTGATCAGTGCCAGGATCAGGCCTGGGATCAGCAGCACGTGGATGATGTACATCCTGGGCACGATGTCGTTGCCCGGGTAGGGCCCGCCGAACAGGAAGAATGCCAGGTAGGTGCCGACGATCGGGATGCCCTGCAGCACGCCCTCGAAGATCCGCAGGCCCGCGCCGGACAGCTGGTCGTCGGGCAGCGAGTAGCCGAACAGCCCCTCGAGCAGCCCCAGCGT
>JASHYW010000067.1 GCA_030042885.1 Streptosporangiaceae bacterium
TGAATGACAGGGTGAACGCGTACCAGTCACCGGCCCAGCGCCGCCTCGAGACCGGCGCGGCCTTGGCCGCGGCCACCTCGCGCAGGTAGGCGCTGGCCTCATCGTGCAGCGCCTTATAGCCGGAGGCGCGCAGGATGGCCTTGCGCAGCCACTGCAGCCCGAAGATGGCCAGCAGGGCGCCGACGACGAGCCTGAGCACGGTCAGCGGCAGCAGCGTGATGGTCGGTCCGAGCACGCCCACGATCGCCGCCAGCACGACCAGCGCCGCGGCCATGCCCTGGAAGGCAGACCGCCACTCCCTGGTGAGGCCGACGGCCAGCACGATCGTGAGCGCCTCCACGGCCTCCACCGCGCAGGCGACGAAAACGGTCAGGACGAGGGGTAGGGCGGTCACCGAGCCTCCTTTAGCACGGGAGCTCCACTAGGTCGGGGACAATGTTCGGGTGACCGAGAAATCCGAGAGCACGGGCTGGCTGGTCCTTATCTACCGCATTCCGCCCGAGCCAACCAGGCTGCGGTCCACGGTCTGGCGGCGCATCAAGAGCCTCGGCGCCATCTACCTGCAGAACTCGGCCGCCGCGCTGCCGGCCAGCGCGGCCACCGAGCGCGCGCTGCGCAAGCTCAGGCGAGAGATCATCGACATGAACGGCACGGCGATCCTGCTGTCGTGCGACGTGCTGGCCGGCGAGGCCGACGTGCGCAGCGCCTTTCAGGCAGCCAGGAATGACGAGTACGAGGAGATCGTCGACCGCTGCGAGGACTTCTTGCACCAGGTGAAGAAGGAGTACTCGGACAACCACTTCACCTACGCCGAGCTCGAGGAGAACGAGGTCGACCTGGTCAAGCTGCGCAACTGGTTCGCCAAGGTGCGGGAGCGGGACGTCTTCGACGCGGACGGGCGGCAGGCAGCGGAGACGGCGCTCGAGGCGTGCGAGCAGTCGCTGGAGGCCTATGCCGCCCGGGTCTACGCCGAGGAAGCGGAGAGCCGCTGACCACCGGCCCGGTACCGCCAACACCACCGACTCCTCCTGGTGTGATTGTAACGACTGTTAGCTTATTACACTAACCAGCGTTATGGCGATTTCGTGCTCGTACGTCGGTGCACGATGCGGGTGGTCGGCGTTCACGGCGATGCTGGAGTACAGGCCCGGCGGTACGGTCGGGCGGGAATCTCTCCTTTAGGCCGTAACTTCGGTTTAGGGAACGGAATGGAAGTCAAATCTTCGCCTACAACCTGTGGGTTATTCCCTGGCTGGCATCAACCTCTACCGAACGGTGACCCTGCTGATCATCGCTTATCTGTCGGCCAGCGTGCCGATTAACGCGCGGGTCTCAGTCGGCGCGTGTCCGACGGCAGGCCTGTCCGAAGGAGGCGTCGGCACCAGGGCTACCACGCCAGCACATGCCCTACGATCAGCAAGATGACGGTCACACTGCTTACCAGCCAGTCAACGCCGACGGCGACCGAAGCGGACGCCCTCGTCATCGGAGTGTTCCAGGGCACGGACGGCCCTGTCCCCGCTTGGGGCACGGACGAAATCGACCTCGTGGCCGCGCTGACCGCGCTCGGCGCGACGGGCAAGCCGGAGGAGATAACGAAGGTCCTCACGGATGGCCGACTGGCGATCCCGGTCATCGTCGCCGTGGGCCTGGGCCCGGATCCCCGTATCCCTGCTGAGCTCGGCGCATCCGACCACCTCGCGGTGCGCCAGGGCTACCTGGAAAGGCTGCGGCGCGCGGCCGGCGCGGCCAGCCGCGAGCTGGCGTCCGGCCGGGCCGCACGCGTGGCCGTCGCCCTTCCGGCGGACGAGCCGGATGAGGCTGAGGCGGTGGCGCTCGGCACGCTGCTCGGCGGCTACGTCTTCCGCAGATACCGGACGACCGGGACCGCCCCGGCTGAGGTCGAGCAGATCGTGCACACGTCACATGCCGCCGCCGCCGACCGGGCCAAGATCCTGGCCGAGGCGATGACGCTGGTCCGCGACCTGGTGAACACCGCTCCCGCCGACATGGTGCCCGCCGACCTGGCCGCCGCCGCGGAGCGGGCGGCCGAGGCGTGCGGCCTGGGCGTACAGGTCCTCGACGAGAACGAACTCGCCAAGGACGGGTACGGCGGCATCCTGGCCGTGGGCATGGGCTCGGCCCACCCGCCGCGGCTGGTCCGGCTCGAGTACACTCACCCGGATGCCGTGGCCACCGTGGTCTTCGCGGGCAAGGGGATCACGTTCGACTCGGGCGGGCTGTCGCTCAAGCCGTCGAAGGCCATGGAAACGATGAAGGCCGACATGAGCGGCGCCGCGGCGGTGCTGGGCGCGCTCCAGGCCATCGCCGTGCTCGGCCCGGCGGTCAACGTGATCGGCTATATGCCGCTGGCCGAGAACATGCCGGGCGGCGGCGCGCAGCGGCCGTCGGACGTCATCACTATCTACGGCGGCAAGACCGTGGAGGTGCTGAATACGGACGCCGAGGGCCGCCTGGTGCTCGCCGACGCGCTGGCCCGGTCCGGAGCCGACGCGCCGAGCCTGCTCGTCGACGTCGCCACCCTGACCGGAGCCCAGACGGTCGCCCTCGGCAACCGCACGGCCGGAGTGATGGCCAGCGACGATGCCCTGGCCGCGCAGGTCGCGGACTCCGCGCGGCGGGCCGGCGAGGCGATGTGGCCGATGCCGTTGCCCGAGGACCTCCGCAAGGGACTCGACTCCAGCGTGGCGGACATCGCCAACGTGTCCGCGGACCGCACCGGCGGCATGCTGGTCGCCGGGCTGTTCCTGCGCGAGTTCGTGCCCGCCGGAGTCCGCTGGGCTCACCTGGATATCGCCGGCCCGGCCTTTAATGACGGCGCCGCATACGGGTACATCTCCAAGGGCGGCACCGGGGCCGCAGTCAGGACCCTGGTGCAGATCGCGCAGGACATGGCAGAAGGCAGGCTTGGCGCATACGGTTCCGGCGGCTCGGACGGCAAGTGACATGATGAAGCTCGAATACTGCACTGGGCTCGAATACTGCACTGGGTAAGCCGACTAAGGAGGCTCGAGGGGTGGCAGAGGGCAGCAGCCGCTACGACATCGTCGTCCTCGGTGGCGGCAGCGGCGGGTACGCCTGCGCGCTGCGCGCGGCCGAACTCGGCAAGCGCGTGGCGCTCATCGAAAAGGACAAGGTAGGCGGGACCTGCCTGCATCGCGGCTGCATCCCGACCAAGGCTCTGCTGCACGCGGCGGAGATCGCGGATCAGGCCAGGGAAAGCGCGAAGTTCGGCATCAAGACCACATTCGAGGGCATCGACATGCCCAGCGTGCTCTCCTACCAGGAATCCGTGGTCGGCCGGCTCTGGAAAGGGCTGCAGTCCACCATCGCCAGCCGGAAGATCGACACCATCGTCGGCGACGGGCGGCTCAGCTCACCGACCTCGGTGCGGGTCAACGACACCGTCTATGAGGCGGACCACGTGGTGCTCGCCACCGGATCGGAGCCGCGCAGCCTGCCCGGGCTGTATATCGACGGCACACGCGTGATCACGTCGGACGATGCGCTGCGTCTGGACCGGGTGCCCAGTTCGGTGATCATCCTCGGCGGCGGCGTCATCGGGGTCGAGTTCGCGAGCGTCTGGCGATCGTTCGGCGCGGACGTGACGATCGTGGAAATGCTGCCGCAGCTGCTGCCCCTGGAAGACGAGTCGAGCGCCAAGCACCTGCAGCGGCTGTTCCGCCGCCGCGGCATTTCCTTCGAGCTCAATACCATGTTCGAGTCCGTCAAGCACAGCGACACCGGCGTCACCGTGACGCTGGAGGGCGGCAAGACCCTCGACGCCGAGCTGCTGCTCGTGGCGGTGGGACGCGGGCCGGTGTCGTCCGGCCTGGGCTACGAGGAGAACGGCGTGGCGCTCGACCGGGGCTACGTCGTGGTGGATGAGCTGTGCCGCACGAACGTGCCGACGATCTCCGCCGTCGGCGATCTGATCGCCACACCGCAGCTCGCGCACGTCGGCTTCGGCGAGGGTATCCTCGTCGCCGAGCGGGTCAGCGGCCTGGACGTCCACCCGATCGACTATGACGGCGTGCCCCGGATCACCTATAGCGATCCCGAGGTTGCCTCGGTCGGCTTGACCTCCGCTCAGGTCGCGGAGCGCGGCCTGGCCATCGTCGAGGTGAACTATCCTCTGGGCGCCAACGGCAAGAGCGTCATCCTGCAGACACAGGGAACAGCGAAGGTCATCGCTGAGGCCGATGGCTCCGCGCCGGGGCGCGTGCTCGGCGTCCACTTGGTGGGCAGCCGGGTCGGCGAGCTCATCGCGGAGGGCCAGCTGATCTACAACTGGGACGCCGAACCCTCGGATGTGGCCCAGCTGATCCACCCGCACCCGACCCAGTCGGAGATCATCGGCGAAGCACACCTGGCGCTGGCCGGCAAGCCCCTGCACTTCCACGCCTGAATTGTCTTCGCAAGCCCACCCTATTTTTCCCCCAAGCCCACCCAAGACTCTCTCCCCCAAGCCCACCCAAGGAGTCACGGAAATGTCGGTCTCCGTATCCATGCCGCAGCTCGGTGAGAGTGTCACCGAGGGCACCGTCACTCGCTGGCTGAAGAAGGAGGGCGAGCGCGTTGAGGTGGATGAGCCGCTCCTCGAGGTGTCGACGGACAAGGTCGACACCGAGATTCCCTCGCCCGCCTCGGGGATCCTGCGCGGCATAGCGGTCGACGAGGACGAGACGGTCGCGGTGGGCGCACAGCTAGCCGTCATCGAGGAAACCGAGCCCGCGGCCGCGCCGGCCGGCGGGGATGGGCAGGCCGCCGCCGCGGCTGCACCGGAGGCGGCCGCGCCAGCGCAGGAAGCGGC
>JASHYW010000068.1 GCA_030042885.1 Streptosporangiaceae bacterium
GGTGTGGGTAGAGCCACGGCTGGTGATCGACGTGACCTTCGACCGCTGGACCAGGGCGGGCCGGATGCGGGCGCCGGTGTACAAGGGCCTGCGCGACGACATAGACCCGGCGGACGTGGTCCGGGAGCCATGAGGTCCATGAGCCCCGATGCCAAGGTCGCCGTCCAGGTGGACGGGCGGACGCTGACGCTGACCAACCTCGGCAAGGTCCTGTACCCGGAGACCGGGTTCACCAAGGCCGAGGTGCTGGACTACTACCAGCGGGTGGCGCCGGTGCTGCTGCCGCACATCGCGGGCCGGCCGCTGACCCTGAAGCGCTATCCGGAGGGTGTCGGCGGCGAGGCCTTCTTCCAGAAGCACGTCCCCGCGCACCGGCCGGACTGGATCCGCACCGCGCGGGTCGACCCGGAAAGCTCGCGGGCGCGGGGCACCACCGTGACCTACCTGGTGGTGGACGACCTGCCCGCGCTGATCTGGGCGGCCAACCTGGCCGGCCTGGAACTGCATGTCCCGATGTGGCGGATGCCCCGGATCCGCGAGCCCGACCTGCTGGTGTTCGATCTCGATCCGGGGGCACCTGCCAGCATCGTGGACTGCTGCCGGGTAGCGGAGGAACTGCGGCCGCTGCTCGAGGCCGACGGCTTCGCTCCGCTGGCCAAGACCTCGGGCGGGAAGGGGCTGCAGCTGTACGCCCCGGTCTCCGGCGTGACCTCGGCGCAGGCCAGCGACCGGGCCAGGGCCTTCGCCGAACGACTCGAACGTGATCAGCCCGGCCGCGTGGTGTCGCGCATGACCAGGGTGCTGCGGACCGGGAAGGTTCTCATCGACTGGAGCCAGAACAACGGGTCCAAGACCACCGTCGCCCCGTACTCGCTGCGGGCCAGGCAGAGCCCGACGGTATCGACCCCGGTCAGCTGGGACGAGGTGCAGGCGTGCCGACGGCCGGAAGAGCTGTTTTTCACCGCGGAGGAGGTTCTGGACCGGGTGGCCAGCCACGGTGACCTGTTCGGGCCCTTGCTGGAACACGGCTGAGCTGACTAGCCAGCGCGGCGGCGCTCGCTGATCAGCAGCAGCGCGTAGGCGGCCAGGGTGGAGTCATCGGTGATCACGCCGTCCGTGATCATGTCCTCGAACTGGGTCCTGGGGACCCAGGCCTGGCGCATGTCCTGCTCCTCGTGTTCCCGTTCCGGCGGCCCGGGCTCGAGCCCGGTGGCCAGGAAGAAGTGGCCCCCCTGGCTGGTCAGCCCATGGGCGCAGTGCAGGAACCCGAGCTCGACCATCGAGCGGGCCCGCAGCCCGGTCTCCTGGAGGAGTTCAAGCCGGGCGAGTTCGTCCGGGCTGCCCGTCCGCCCGGGCGGGAACCCGCCCTGCGGGAAGGACCAGGTACGCCGCCCGATCGGATAGCGGTACTCCTCGACCAGGTGGAAGCCGTCATTCTCGGCCGGGATGACGAGCGCGAAATCAGCCTTCTCCACGAACGCGTAGGTGCCGCGGGAGCCGTCGCGCCGCTCGATCTCGTCCCGGCGCAGGCGCATCCAGTCGTCTTCGTAGACGACACCGCTGGCGAGCATGCGGACATCCGAATCGTCCCGCCGGCCCGCCATCAGCGTGTCTTCGGCTCGTTTCCGGGGCCCCGCCCACCTCCCCTTCCCCACGTCAGTGCGCCTCCTTCCCTCGTCGCTCCCCACCCCCGCCCCCTCCCCTTCCCCTTCACTGCTCCTCGGTGCAGGCGGTGCCGCGCCCCTCCCACTTGCTATGACACCTGCTCGGATGCTGCTATGGCCAGGTCACCGGCGTGGTCCGGGGGAGCGGCGGCCGTGGCCGCGGCACGGCGCTCGCGCACCCGCTGCGCGATCGCCGTGGCACCGAAGGCGCCGGCGACGGGCAGGGTGACCAGGGCGGGCAGCTGGTAGCGCCAGGAGAACTCGTACAGATCAGCCCCGAGCATGGCCGCGACGCCGAGGCCGGTGACCAGCAGGCAGGCCAGGCCCAGATTCCCTGGATCGCGCCTGCGGGCGGTGAAGATGCCCGCCACGCCGACCAGCAGCGCGAGCAGCAGAACGGGCCCGGGGGTGTACCCGCCGTGCAGCTGGTAATCCCGCAGCGCGATGGCCGCGGGCCGGAAGACGCGTGCGTCTCCGCCGCCCCCGGTGGCCGCGAAGACCGCGCTGGCACTGTTGGGACCGTCTTTGGTGATGCCGCGCGGGTAATAGGGATAGCTAGTCTGGAACTGCCAGCGCGCGATCGGGGTGTCACCTTCGTCCCCGTCCCGGGTGAGAGCGAAGACCTTGATCGAGTCCCTGGCGATGTCGCCGATCACCCGCAGCGGCTGCTGCCTGATCACGGCGTAGGCCAGCTCGCGCTGCATCGGCAGGGTGTCGATCAGCTGGCCCAGCTCGGCGTTGACCGGCATGTACGTCACACGCGGCGCAAGCTCGGAGTTGACCAGCCCATCGACCCCCAGGGCGGCGGCGACCTGTGGTGCCGGGCACAGCGGCCGCAGGTCGGCGGGGATCTTCAGCGCGGCGCAGTCGGCCGCGTGCGCGGCCCGGCCGTACAGGTACGCGTCACCCATGTTGGACATCTCGAACCCGTAGTGCAGGACCATGTCCGAGTAGGCCATGTAGCCCAGGACCGGCAGCGCGAAGCAGGCCACCAGCACCGTGCCGTGCAGCAGCCGGACCCGCCACCCCCGCGCCGCCGCCAGCACGAACACCAGCGCCGGCACCACCAGCGCCTCCCCCACCTGCCGTACCGGCGCCGACCCGCCCAGCAGCAGCCCGCCCGCCACCACCAGGCCCAGCCCCGG
>JASHYW010000554.1 GCA_030042885.1 Streptosporangiaceae bacterium
AGGCCGGCGATATTTCTCCGGCAGAGCACCTGCAAGATGTGCTGGCCGCCTGGGACCAGCTGACCGCCCGCTGTGGTGCGGACCCCGGCAGAACCGGGGTGTGCGGATCTAGCTACGGCGCCTGCCTGGCGGCCCTGGCCGTGCAGCACCGCAAGGTGGCACGGCTGCTCTTGCGTGCTCCGGTGATCGTCGCAGACGAGGACCTTGCCCGCCCGTTGCGGCTCCGAACCTGTGACCGCGACCCGGCTTCCGCGTCGGTGCTGCTCGGCGGGCTGAACCGCTTCCATTCCCCGGCGTTGGTGGTGGAATCCGGCAATGATGAGGTCATACCGCACGAGATGGTTGAAGCCTACTTGAACGCACTGCCTGCTGCGGGGCACGCGGTCATCGCGAACGCCACTCACGCGCTCAGCCGGCCGGAATGGCGGGAAGTATTTATCCAGCAGCTGCTCAGTTTCTTCGCGGACCTGTGAATCGTTGCTTTGCGGATCGTTTCTCGACGTCGAGAGGCCGGCTCACCTCGGCCAGGCCGTTCCGTTCCCGCCGGATCTGGTCGGTGAGGTGATCGGGGCGACGGGCACGGGAGGTTCGCCGCCGGCTGCTGCCGGCCTGGTAACTCGCTGTATCACCCGGCCGGTGCCGGTGCCCGGCGCTGCCAATGCCAGGTGACCCCGGCTACGGCCGGTCAGCGTTGCTGGTTGCTCCGGGCTTGGAACCGCGAGACCAGGAAGGCCACGAGGGTAACCAGGAATATCTGGCCGGTGAGCGCTTCCAGTACGGCCAGCGCTCTGCCGAAGTTGCCCGCGGCGGTGAAGTCTCCGTAGCCCAGGGTGGTCAGCGTGGTGAAGCTGAAGTACTGGAAGGTCTGGGTGGTGCCCGGCTGGCTTTGGGCGAAGAAGTGGCCGCCGTTCAGGTGGTCGATTGCCGCGAAGAACGAGGCGAACGCCACGCCGATGATCAGATAGGCGCTGACGGCGCCGTAGATGCTCTGCACGGTGACCGTCCTGAAGGACAGCACGCGATACACGATCACCACGACGGCGAACAGCAGGACCAGGCCTGCCCAGATGTTCGCGATCCCCAGGCCGGTTACGGTGGTGAACGACACCGCCAGCATGATCGCCGAACCGCCCAGCAAGACCAGCAAGATCAGCCGTGCCGTCCGCTGCGGCACCAAAGAGCTCCGCAGCGCCAGCAGCGCGATCATAGCAAAGAGCAAAATTCGCAGCTCGCCGATCCACCGGCCGGCAGCGACCGCGGATACCAGGTAGGCAAAGACTATGACGATCAGCAACAAGCCAAATCGGCCCGGTGAAGCAGGGAGTCCCTCGTCCAGCTTGCTATCGTGCTGAGTCTTTCCCGCCACCGTCGTCTCCTCCCGCGAGGCATAGCCGGGATTCCGACCGTCGGCCGCTGTGCGACGATTCCGGGCCGTGCCGCCAGCCCGGCCCTGCGCAGCGATCCAGTATGCACCCCGGAGGACAGGCACCGGCCAGTCGGCTCCCGGTCACCGGGCAGATGCAGGAGAGCGGGACAAATTGGGGGAGGCGGCTCCGGCTCGGCGCCGCCGGGGGCGGACAGCGATGGCGGTGTCCGCCTTCCCGGCGGCCGAGGGGCTACCTGAACAACCCCGAGGCGACCACGGCGGTCATCGGCCGTGACGGCTGGCTCACCATCGCCGACCGGGTCAAGGAGCTGATCAAATGCAAGGGCCTGCAGGTCGCTCCCGCCGAGCTGGAGGCGATCCTGATGACCCACCCGCAGGTCGCCGGCTGCGCGGTGACCGGCGTCCCCGACGAGGAGGCCGGAGAGGTGCCGAAGGCGTCCGTGGTCCTGCCGGCGAGACTTCGGCGGCAAGGCGGTCCTCGCCTTCGTCGCCGGGCAGGCAGCGCCGTACAAGCGCATCCGGCTCATCGACTGCATGCCGCAGATCCCCAACCCGCCATCGGGGAAGGTCCTCAGGCGCCTGCTCCGCTCTCCTGAGCGCCTCAGCTGACAGGCCCGTTGCGAAGCGTCCCGGCCCGGGCGCGAGCCGCCCGGGTCGCGGCCATCGGGCGCACCTGGCCACCGCGGAAGACTGCAAACTCCCTGCCAGATAGCGGCCAGAAACTCGGTGCCATCTAACGGCAAAGCTCACAGTCTCCCACCGGCCGCCCCAGAACACGCGCCCTGCACCCAGCGTAACTGTCTAGAAATCGATCGATTCTCGACGTGATCAACTTGACTGGTCCAGGAACCCCTTATTGCCGTTTCTTAGTTCGGCATTGAGCGTACCGGCGAGAGCGTTCAGTGACTCGTTGGAGCCTTTTACGCCGGCGCTCCGCAGCGCCCGTCGCGATACCGGCTTCCCGGTTGCAGCGAGCCTGCGGGCGATCAGCCGCGCCTGATCGCTCTGTGGCCGTGTCTCCCGAGATTCCGGTGCGGTGGCCTGCACGTCCATGGCGCGTTCCCGTAGCGGCGACCTTGTGGTCCGGTCCGGCGGGCCGGACCCGCGTCCGTGGCGTGGTCCTGATCCCCTCTGCCCTGGTCCTGGGCGGATTGGTCCGGGGACCAGGCGGAAGACAGCGGTGTGGCTGGTCCCGTGGCGCCAGCGTCTGGCCCGGCTTCGGCGGCGTCGGCGCGCAGCATGTGGGCCAGCGTGGTCCCCATGGCCAGGACCAGGACCGGCAGGCAGGACACGAGGGTGGTTATGGGCCACGGTGCCCGCGCCGCCCCGGCCTGGGCCAGCAGGTGGTAAGCCACCTGCCCGGCCATGCCGAGCGCGAAGGAGCAGATCGCGGACCACCTGGCGAACCGGCGGGTCCGCTGGCTGATCCAGGATTCGCTGGTCAGCCAGGCGCGCAGCGCGTAGGCGGCGTAGGCCTCGACGCCGACCGGGAGGGTGATGGTGGTGTCCAGGTGCAGCGAGGCCCAGATGCCCGGCAGCGGGGAGACCAGCCCGAACCCGGTCTTCTGCGCGATGCCGACCACCCGGACCACAGCTCGGCCGCCGCCGGGGCGGCCACGACCAGCAGCGGCCAGGACCGCACGGTCCTGGCGCCGGAGGAGAACGCAGAGGACCGGTCCGCGGCAGGCCGCCAGACCGGGCCATCAAAGCCCAGGCGGCTGGTCGCGCCGTGGCATGGATCAGCGGAGTGAGTCATTGCCGTCACGCGGACCCCCTCCCGGCATGGCGAGCGGGTGCGGCTCGCCGGTCAGTGCGGCCAGCGCCGTGGCCACCTCACTGGGGGTGGCGCGGACGTAGGTCGTGGTCGCCCCGGCGTCACTGCCGCGATCGGTG